>JAWSUW010000036.1:0-8980 GCA_033549245.1 Bacillota bacterium
ATGGATTCTGCAGGGGAGGCATTCATTACAACGGTCCTTTTCGATGATGAATATGAGCTCTTGCATGACCGTATCAATCTGAAAGGCGTCAGACCTATCACGGAAAAAGAGTATTTTGTCAGAGGTACAACCGCTCTGCTTGACGCCATCGGCAAGTCGATTCAAAAGATTATCAATGTACAAAGAAATACGTCAGAGGATGAAAAGGCTGAAAAAATATTGTTCGTCATCACTACTGATGGTCTTGAAAATGCGAGCAGAGAATACTCTTATGCAAAAATCAAAGCAATGATAGAGTATCAAAAGAGCAAGTATGGTTGGGAGTTCATTTTTCTCGGTGCAAACATCGATGCGGTTTCAGAAGCGGAAAAATTCGGGATTGACAGTAGCCGTGCCGCTCAATATCACAATGATAAGGAAGGCATTGAACTGAACTACAAAGCGGTAAGTGATGCTATATGCGAATTGCGCTCAAACAAGACGCTTTCACGTGATTGGAAGAGTAGTATTGATGAAGATTATAAAAAACGTAAGCAGTGATACAAATTATATCAACGGCCTTTTGCGAATCTGGTACGCAAAAGGCCGTTGATTTTTAAATTGGGATTGACCAGAGTGGTCGACAGTGATAGAATAGAGGTGTAGACCGCTGTGGTCGACGGAGGAGGTGCTTGATGAATCATTCATTTAAACAACTTGATATCAATAAACAAAATCAAATATTGGAGGCAGCTTTAATAGAATTTTCCAAATCAGGCTATAAGAAAGCATCCACCAATAATATAGTGGAGAAGGCTGGGATTGGGAAAGGGATGTTATTTCATTATTTCAATAACAAGAAGACTTTGTTTGACGATTTGATAGAGATCTCATTAGAATTTATGAAGAAAGAATTTATTGATCAAATTGACAGGAGTCCAGCGGATTTCATAGAAAAAAGCAAACGTGTAGCTAAAGCGAAAATGAATGCTATGAAAAAAAATAAGCTGGTTTTCGAGTTTCTCGGCAATTTATATCTTCATGAGTATGAAGGCATGGATGAAGATCAAATAAATCGAGCTCTTGTATTGCAAAAGAGTATGTATGATTTGTTATACAATAATGTTGATCTATCGGTTTTCAGAGAAGATATTGCTCCTGAAATGGTTATGAAACTTATCAAATGGTCTATTGATGGCTTTCAGGCTGAACTTGTCAAATCTTTAGAAGGAACTGATTTAGAATATCAAGATTATAAAGAAGATTGGAATGATTTTTATGCGTTTTTAGAGACGCTTAAAATACTTTATTATAAATAGAAGGGGAGGTCATGTTATGTCCATTATCAAAATTGAGAATCTAAGCAAACGGTTTGGAAATGTAAAAGCACTGGATGGTATTGATCTGACAGTCAATGAAGGAGAAGTCTTTGGTTACATCGGTCCAAATGGTGCTGGTAAGACCACAACTATACGTGCTGTGCTGGGCATTTTGAAAGCAACTGAAGGCAACATATCTGTTTTTGGTAAAAATGCGTGGAAGGATGCAGTGGAAATACATAAGAGAATTGCATTTATTCCGGGAGATGTATCCTTATGGCCTAATTTAACGGGTGGAGAAGTCATCGACTTATTTGCGAAATTGAGAGGAGGGACCAATAGTGCCAAAAGGGAAGAACTGATTGAAAGATTTGATCTGGATCCTTCCAAAAAGTGTCGCACATATTCGAAGGGTAACAGGCAAAAAGTTGCACTCGTTTCAGCATTTTCAACGGATGCCGACTTATATATCTTGGATGAGCCGACGTCAGGACTGGATCCGCTCATGGAGAAGATCTTCCAAGAATATATTCAATCGCTTAGAAAAAAAGGTAAAACAGTATTTTTGAGCAGTCACATCCTCTCTGAAGTGGAACAATTGTGTGATCGGGTTGCGATTATAAGAGAAGGTAGAATTATTGAAGTTGGGACTTTAAAGAGTCTTAGGCATTTGATGAGGAATCAAATCAGTATTGAAACACAAAGACCGGTTGAAGGGCTGAATAATTTTAGTGGATTGCATGACCTGATTCAAGAGGAGAACAATTTAAGGTTTCAAGCGGATATGGATCAATTGTCAGCTATCATAAACCATGTAAATGAGTATGCGATATTAAATTTTGAAAGTCAACCCCCTAATTTGGAAGACTTGTTCATGCATCATTATTCTAACAGAGGGAGGTAAGCCATGTTTGATTTCACTGGTTTGAGAACTATTGTTTTCTTTATTTTCAGAAGAGACAGATGGTCGATTTTGATATGGACAGTACTTCTTGCTATTTTTACTTTTTATGTGGCGATGGCGATGCCGATTATTTATCCGAGTGATTCAGATGCGGGTATGATTGTTGAAACTCTTCAAAATCCTGCTATGGCATCGATGATTGGTCCTTATTTTGGAGAAGAGGGGGTTTATGATCTCGGTGCGATTTTCAGCGCTGAAATGTCTTTGATGACTATGGCTGTTGTAGCGACTATGGTTATACTGGCTGTGACACGTCATACAAGAAAAGACGAGGAAGTCGGACGTTTTGAGATGATTAGGTCTTTTCCTGTTGGAAAATCTACAGTTTTAATTGCAACAATCATTGTTTATACTTTAGTTTCTTTGTTAGTCGGCTTTGTATGTGGTTTGGGTTTGATTTTATCTGGTCTTGAAGGAGTGAATTTTAATGGTGCAATGATTTTTGGTTTGTGTTTAAGTATGGCTGGCATATTTTTTGTCTCAATTACCAGTGTTTTTGCACAATTGTCACAATCTTCACGCGGTGCGGTAGGATATTCATTTGCTCTACTGGGTGCAAGCTATATTTTAAGGGGTTTAGGTGACATAAGTGACAATTGGCTGAGTTATCTACCTCCTTTTGGTATGCTCCTTAACTCTCAGTCATTAGTAGAAAATATATGGTGGCCAATTTTAATTGTCATGGTGATCAGTGCCATATTTGGAATAACTGCGCTGAAATTAAATCACATCAGAGATTTGGATGCATCATTTATTCCTGCTAGAAAAGGCAAAAAGAATGCATCTGTATTCTTAAAAGGCATTTTCACGCTGGCTTTTAAAAATCAGAGAACTGCTTTGGTCTCATGGGTGATTGCGATGTTTGTTCTAGGTGCTTCGTATGGTTCTGTTCTAGGAAGCATTGAAGAATTTTTCTCTGGAAACGAATTGTATCAACAGCTCGTCAGTAGTATTGGTGGTACTGGGTCTTTGGTAGATCGATTTATAGTGATGTTATATGCTGTTGTTGCGATAGTAGCTGTAATTCCGACTTTACAGGTCGTTAACAAACTAAGATATGAAGAGTCGCATGGTCGAATAGAACCTGTATTAGCTAGGCCGGTTTCCAGAAATAGACTTATTTTAAGTTATCTGATCTTAGCAATGTCTGTTTCTATGGTCATGACATTAAGTGGTGTGCTTGGACTATATATCGCAGGAGCACAGGTAACGACTGTTCCGCTTGTGTTGTCAAATATGATTCTGGCTGTGATGGCTTATTTGCCGGCAGCATGGATCTTTATCGGTGTTAGTATTTTGATTTTGGGAGTTGCTCCTGGCTTGATAAAAATGGTATGGGTGTACTTGGGGTTTGGTTTTGCAAGTATTTATTTTGGAGGCATCCTAAAATTGCCTGATTGGGTTGTAAAGTTATCCCCATTTGGCCATGTACAAAGATTACCTGTTGAAGAGTACAATATTACAAGTGGAATCGGTATGGTTGTTGTATTTGGAGTGTTGGTCGCAATTGGATCATTGATGTATAGGAATAGAGATTTGAATTAAGCAGATAAAAGGTGGACAACTCAGGAGAAATCCTTTGATGTTCACCTTTTTTCAATATTTAAAGTATATGAAAACAGGTGTAATATAAACTTAATCCTAGTGATTTCAATGACTTTGACGATTTTTATGCTTTTGACAAGTGTGTTGTGGGAACAGTTATGATGCAATAATTTTATTTCGGTGACAAACTTGAAAACTTAATATAATTCAAACGAATTGTATGCATGTATACAAAACTCTTTTATTGGCACATACTAATGAAAGGCACAGAATGGGATAAATACTAGATCAGATTCATGTGCGATAAAATCGGAGGACGATAAAATGGAAAGAAAACCTGTAGCAACACAACGTAACATAAAAGCGAGAAAGATTACTTATTATATTTTAGGAGCACTTGAGATCTTGTTTGCATTTAGACTGGTCTTCAAAGTGCTTGGCGCAAATCCGGAAAGTATGTTTGTAAATGTGATTTATTCAATTACAAATATATTTTTGGCACCTTTTGAAGGTATTTTCAGAATGGCAGTAACCGATGGCATTGAGACTCAATCCGTTTTGGAACCACAATTATTGATTGCGATGGCTTCATATGCAGTACTTGCATGGGGAATTGTCAAATTGATTGAATTGAATGGCCGACAGAAAGATATTGTAGAATAAAAATGAAAAGGGGTAACATATGATAAAGTTTTTTAAGAAAGCACTTACTATTACTTTAAGTCTTTTAGTTGTATTAATGACAGCGGCACCGATTTTTGCGGTTGAACATACGACAGACTATTCTTCACACTGGGCAAAAGTGAACATCCAGACTGCACTAGATACTGGGATGGCAACGGGATATCCCGATGGGTCGTTTAAACCAGATCAAGCCATTACAAGAGCTGAGTTTGTCACTATGGTAAACAACAAGTTTAAATTCATCGATACAGCGGATTACAAATTCAGCGATGTAACAGCAGATGCTTGGTATGCTGCATTTATCGATGCCGCAATAGCTGAAGGATACATCACTGGTTATACCGATGAAACTGTGAAGCCTGATGCGAGCATTACCAGACAAGAAGCAGCAGTTATTTTCAACATTTTGAATGAACTCACTGCAGAATCGGATAATCCAGATTTCATAGATGCATCATCAATAGCTGAATGGGGCAAAGATGCAGTTATCGCGGTTTCTGAAAAAAATATAATGATTGGTTATCCTGATGGAAGTTTCAGACCGGACAATCAGATCACAAGAGCAGAAGCGATTTTGGCAATTACAAATAGTTTCAATTATTCAGAATTAGCAGTTGGCGAAACTGAAACTCCTGTAACTGAGGAGCCAGCAGTTGTTATTCCTGTTATAGTAGATCCAGAAACACCAGCTACACCAGAAACACCTGTAATTCCAGAAGTGCCGGCTGAAGAGGTGGCACCTGTAGTTGCTCCTGTTGAACTAGGTTTGGCAGGTGATTTTGTGATCCTTTCAAAAACTGGCATTTCAACAATTCCAAATTCATCAATCACTGGAGACATTGGTGTGAGTCCGATCGATGCAACAGCAATCACAGGTTTTTCATTGACAGCAGATGCTACGAACGTTTTTTCAACATCTGATCAAGTCACTGGAAAAGTCTATGCTGCGACATTTTCAGCACCAACTCCAAGCAATTTGACGACTGCAATCAGCAACATGGAAACAGCTTATACTGATGCTGCTGGAAGAGCTGCCGATTATACTGAACTTCATGCTGGAGACATCAGTGGAAAAACTCTTACTCCTGGCGTATACAAGTGGGGAACTGGAGTCGTAATGAATACAGACGTTACACTTGAAGGCGATGCTGATGCTGTTTGGATTTTCCAAATAGGCGAAGGTATCACAGTGGCTAATGGCGTCAAAATTATCCTGAAAGGTGGAGCACAGGCCAAGAATATCATTTGGCAATCCGCTCAAACCGTTTCGATTGGAACCGGTTCACATTTTGAAGGAAATGTATTGACTCAAACAAACATTACACTCGGAACAGGTGCTTCAATCAATGGTAGACTCTTAGCACAAACTGCTGTCACACTTGATCAAAGCATAGTCGTAGGTCCTTGAAGAAAATAATAACAATATTGCAACCGCCGTTTGCGTACCTGGTACGTAAACGGCATTAAATCGGCAATAAAGTGTAAGGTTACCTTAAGTCGGTATTCCTTACGCTTTTTTTTTATGTTCATTGTTGATATAATGAGGTTAAATAAAATAAGTGAGGTTATCATGAGACTAAATAGTAAATTATTGATCATACTCAGCATTTTACTCAGTATGATGATTCTAGGTGGATGTAGTGCGAAGACACCTGAAAATGTAGTGGAGTTCGATCCGGTTACAGTGGATCCGTCGGAATATCCAGTTGCAACGATTGAAATCGAAACAGGAGAATTCATAAAAATCGCTCTGTTTCCTGAGATTTCACCTAACACAGTGAACAATTTCATCTCACTGAGCCAGGAAGGCTTCTATGACGGTCTCGCTTTTCATCGTGTAATCAAGGATTTTATGATCCAAGGTGGCGATCCGCTAGGCACGGGAATGGGTGGACCGGGCTACACCATCAAGGGAGAGTTTTCAGCAAATGGTTTTCCTAATGGACTTAAACATACAAGAGGTGTGGTCTCAATGGCAAGAGCACGTGAAATGGATACGGCGGGCTCGCAATTTTTTATAGTCCAGACGGACTATAAATCGCTTGATGAACAATACGCCAGTTTCGGTTATGTCTTTGAAGGCATAGAAGTGGTTGATCGCATTGCGGAAGTGGCCAAAGATAAAAACGACAAGCCTCTTGAAGCAGTTATCATGAAAAGCATAGTGATAGAATTGAACGGGTATGAACCAGCTGAAGTGATCAAAAATTAGGGGGAATATCTTTGCCGACAATCAGAACGATTCAGGGCAGCAGCAAACTTTATAAGATTTGGGAGCGATTTGTCACAAAGGGTGAAATCGACGCATCCTTCATCCGCAAAGGCATTGCGGACTCTTGGATCAGAAGCAGCGCGTACGGTATTGATCCATATGATGAATCCATCCGTACCAAAATTGATAAAGGTACGCTTGAAAAAAAGAAGAAGGCATTTGAACCGTTTCTTAAGATTGCATTTCCATTTATGGAAACCATATATCGCGACATAGGCGATAGCGGCATGGAGGTGCGATTTACCGATTCAGAGGGGTATGTACTTGCCTATCTGGGTGACGAGGTCGTATACGCCGAACGTGACCGTTATGAAGGCATAAATGTCTCTGAAGAAGAAGTGGGCACCAACGCCATTGGCATTGTCCTGAAAAAAGGTATGCCCTATCAGGTGAGTGGTCCTGAACACTACATCAAGATGTTTCATGGCATCACGACTTCAGCTGCTCCAATTAAGGATGATGACGGCAATGTTTTGGCGGTGCTCAGTATCTCTGAAAAAAATGACATAGTTCATCCACACACTTTGGGAATGATTCTCGCATCTGCTCTAGCTATTGAACATGAAATCAAACTCATCAAAAGTAATGATGAGTTGAGGAGAGTCAATAACCATTTGGATGCAATCATGCAAACCATTGTCGAGGGCATCATGACGATTTCACATGATGGTGTCATCACTGACGTCAATCTTTTTGCACAAAAGATTTTTAAAAGACAGTATTCAGAGCTCATAGGAAAGACCATTGACGAGATTACAGGCAAGCCAATTATGAATATGATCCGAAATGAGATTTCTGCAACTGAGGAAAAAGAAGTGCAATTCAGTGTCGGTGGAAGAAAGAGAACCATCCTGTTTTCATTCAAACCCATTCATTACAAAGATGACAATCTCCGAGAATACCTGATCACATTCAGAGAAACCAAAAATGTCTATTCACAAGTCAACAAGCTCTTTGGTTCAAAAGCGATTTACACATTTGAGGATATCCTTGGTTCGAGCAAATTGATTAAAGACGCCGTCAGGTTGGCAAAGACTGTCGCTGTGACCGATGCAACCATTCTCTTACACGGAGAGAGTGGAACCGGAAAGGAAATGTTTGCACAAGGGATTCATAATGAGTCCCCTAGAAAAAGGCATTCGTTTGTTTTCATCAATTGTGGGGCTATCCCAAGAGATCTGGTTGCCAGTGAACTTTTTGGATACGAGGAAGGAGCTTTCACGGGTGCCAGAAAAGGTGGCAATCCGGGTAAGTTCGAACTTGCTGACGGCGGTACATTGTTTCTTGATGAAATCGGTGATATGCCGCTGGATACACAAGCGAATTTGCTTCGTGTACTTGAGACCAAAGAAGTGGTTAGAGTGGGTGGTAATGAAGTGATACCAGTAGATGTCAGAGTTATTGCCGCGACACACAAAGATTTGGTGGAAGAAGTCAGAAAGGGTAATTTCAGAAGCGACCTTTTTTATCGGCTGAATGTCATGCCGATTCACACGCCTTCACTCAGGGATCGCAAAGAAGATATAAGGGTTCTTGTGGATTATTTTTATCTCCAGTTCACAAAAAACGAAAAGAAAAAAGTGTCTATTGATGAGAGCTTTTATACTTTGATGAAACAATTCTCTTGGCCAGGCAATGTCAGGGAACTCCAAAATGTCATGCAGATGATCACCAATATCAATAGTGATAAAAAGAGACTTTCAAGTCAGCATATTCCTGAATATATCAAAGAAAAAGTTGGCGTGGTCACAGCAAGTGATCAGGAAGGGTTGTTTGTGAGACCTCTTAATTTAATAGAGAAAGAAGCCATAATGAATGCTTTGAAGGCATCGGGTCATAATGTGGTTCAAGCTGCGAAAATGCTTGAAATTGGAAGAACTACACTATATAGAAAAATGGAAAAGTATAATATTATTTGATTATTTGTACCGTATTGAAACACATGTTTCGATTCGGTACATTTTTATTGTATTAAACATTAAATTATGCACCGTATTGAAACACTTTCTGATTTTATTGTGGAATTGAATGAAATCAGGAGGTGTTTCTTTGTGATTGAGCATAAAAATGAAAAAAATATGAAATTTATACATAAGTATTATCAACGCTTGCATTGATACAATCGAATATTTTCAATGAAATGCAAAAAAATGGCTAGATAATTGCATGTAATAATGTTGGAGGTGCAAACATGAAGAACACTATATTATCAATGGG
>JAWSUW010000036.1:8990-23670 GCA_033549245.1 Bacillota bacterium
TTAAGCGAGAAAATATCTATGACCAATATCATTTTTGCTGGTTTTGTAGCCCTCCTGATTAATAAACTTAATGAGCCTGATGGTGAGTTAGGAAGAAATTTTAATTTCAAATCAATTCCAATTTGGATAATTTTTATTCTGATGCTCTTTTTTGAAGTTGTAAAAGCCAATCTTCAAGTAGCCAAGATCGCATTGTCCGTGGACATGAAGCTGGATCCCAAAGTTATTGTCTACGAGAGTAGAATAAGCGACCATTGGCTATTGACCATCCTTGCAAATGTGATCACGCTCACTCCTGGGACCATGTCAGTGGACATTTGTGACAACAAGCTAAAGATACACTGTTTGAATCAGGAATATGCTGATGGAGTGAACTCCATGGTGCTGGAAAAATTACTTTTTAAGATAGAAGGTGGAAACATTGGATAGATTTCTTATAGGTGCCATCATTTTTCTTGGCATCACAGTATTACTTTGTATGATTCGTGTTATCAAAGGTCCTACGAAAGGCGATCGAATTATTGGAATCAATGTAATAGGCACCAAGACAATGGTGATTATCGCGATGGTGTCATTCATTTTGAAAGAAACATATTTCATTGATGTTGTGATTGTTTATGCATTGATCAGCTTTATTGGATCTTATGTGGTTTCTAGAGAAATATCCGGAGGGGCTAATGATGATTGATCTGATGTCTAAATTTCTAATTGCATCTGGTTTGTTCTTTTTTCTTGTGGGTACTATTGGTATTCTAAGGTTTCCAGATGCTTTGACCAGAGCACATGGTGCGGCAAAAGCGGATACACTGGGTGCTGTATTATGTATTTTGGGTTTGGTTTTACAATCGGGATTCAGCCCTGTGACTCTCAAACTCATTTTAATCATCTGCTTTTTGTGGACAGCCAATCCAACTGCGACCCATATGATTGCCAGAGCGATTTACTCTAAAAATTTCGAGGAGGAATGATTATGGATATTTTTATTGTCATAGTGTTGTTGATCATGATTGTAGGATCTATTGCTGCGGCGAAAACTAAAAATATTCTCAGTGCGATTATTATTTTCATGGTCTATACCTTGATGATGTCCATTTTATGGCAAAAATTAAACGCACCGGATTTGGCGATTACTGAAGTGGCAGTAGGAACTGGAATTACTTCCATTTTGTTTTTACTGACTTATAGAAAGATCAAGGTGGTTAAAAAATGAAACAATTATCTGCTGTAGTGATCACAGTGATTTTCATCGGATTCCTTTTGATGGCGGTAGTGGAGATGCCGGCACTCGGTTCAGATGATCCCACTGTGCATAATGAGGTCATGGATAAATATATTGAAGACTCTATAAAAGATACCGGTGCGACCAATATTGTGTCTGCTGTCATTTTGGACTATAGGGCTTTTGACACATTTATAGAAGCCACAGTCATATTCACGGCTTTTATTTTTGTCAGAGTTATGCTGAAGGAAAGGGGAACTGAAGATGAAAAGTAGAATAGTCGTAAACATTATTAATTTGTTGTTGCCTTTCATTCAGGTGTTTGGAATCTATGTGATATTATTTGGTCATATTTCTCCTGGTGGAGGATTCGCCGGTGGAAGTATTTTGGGAGCAAGTATGATTATTTATAGATTTTTGAATGGCAGTGAAAAAACAGATGAGAAATTTAAGAAGAATTATCTTTTGAAAATTATATGCAGTGCTTTGATTCTTTACGGTATGATTAAAGGCTCAGTTTTTGTACAGGCATTTTTCGGTGGACATTCCATAATTGGTAATGGAGTTCCGGGGACGCTCCTTAGTGGTGGTTTTATTTTGCCGCTAAACATCTTGATTGGAGCGGTGGTAGCCATAACTTTTTATTTCATAGCGACATTATTCGAAGAGGGAGATGCGGGTCATGGCGATGTTGTGGACTAACTATATTGGAGTTGGAGCAGTCGTTTTATTCGGTATAGGATTTATGATTCTTCTGCTCAACAACAATTTGATCAAAAAAATCATTGGGATGAATATTATGGATACTTCCATTTTTCTTTTGTTTATCACTATTGGAAACATTGACGGCAAGGAAGCACCAATCATAGTCGGTGGGAAAATGAGCGAAGCAGGATATATCAATCCCATACCTACAGCATTGATGCTGACAGGTATTGTTGTGGCTGTAAGTGTGACTGCGTGCATGTTGGCGCTCACTATCAAATACCATGCTTATTACGGTACCATTGAACTCGATGAAATCAGGGCGATAAGAGGTGAGAGCGATGAGTGAATTTATTTTAAGCAGCACTAGACTGATTCCGCTTATAACGATAATGGGACTGATGATTGGTGCGTTTATTATGCCGTTATTGAAAAGCAAGAAAATAGTATATGGCTTCTATTTGACGATGAACATTATCGTGTTTGTCCTCAACGTCTTAAATTTGAGATATGTGGCTGTACATGGAGCATACCTTCTTGAAATCGGGCATTTCAGTGCGCCTTTTGGCATCGTATTTAGAATCGGTGAGATTGAAACTGTCATAGGACTTCTTTTTGCCTTTGTCATGATGATGATCGCTTGGTATTCATATTATGGTCTTGAAAAGGAAATCTCCAGTAAGCGGACCGGTTTTTTTTATACACTCATATCGCTATTGCTCGCATCTCTACTTGGAATAGTCTACACATATGACTTGTTTAATGGATTTGTATTTATTGAAGTGAGTACTTTAGCCGCTTGTGGCATAATCGTCATAAAGGATAAAAAAGAAAATATCAAAGCGACATTAAAATATTTGATATTAAGCACACTGGGTTCGGGACTTGTATTAATGGGGATTGCTCTCGTGTACTCCATGTCCGGACACCTCAGTATGGGTCACATTCAATCGGTCTTATCGACCAATACTGTTGGTAACGAGAACAGTATTCTAATCAGTTTGATTCTTTTTACTGTGGGTCTGGGTATAAAAGGGGCAATGTTTCCGCTTCACATTTGGCTTCCGGATGCCCATTCATCAGCACCGACGCCGTCCAGTGCAATCCTTTCTGCGCTTGTCATCAAAGCTCCGATCATTTTTCTGATCAAGATTTATTATTTGGTCTATGGCTATGAAATGCTCTCAGGTACATATGTGCTGGATTTATTGCTTATTTTTGGCTCGCTGGGTATGCTTCTCGGTTCGCTTCTTGCTCGATCTCAAAAGGAACTGAAGAGGATGATTGCTTACTCCAGCGTATCTCAAATGGGTTATATTTTCTTCGGAATAGGGCTTGGCAATCGTTTGGGGCTGGGTATGGCTGTTTATCACATAGTCGCACATGGTGTGACCAAATCCAGTTTGTTTTTGGCCGCTGGGTCTTTCATCGAACAGACTGGTCATAAAATGATAGATGATTTCAAGGGGATCGGAAAAGAAATGCCAGTGACGCTTGGCATATTTACAATCAGCGCTTTATCTATGATCGGGATTCCCGTGCTACCAGGATTTATCAGCAAGTGGAATTTGTCTATGGCTGCGATTGAAAGTGGACGGATTTATTTGTTGGCTGTCCTGCTTGCCAGCAGTTTGCTTAATGCTTCATATTATTTCCCGATTATCATCAATGGATACTTCGGCGAAGACAATTTGGATGGTAAGATCTTTAAGTCCAAAAGTAAGCCGATCAAAACGCTTATGCCACTGATCATTTTGACGGTTGCCATGATTTTGGTTGGATTTTTATCGGGTAAAGTCATCGATTTTATAGATAGTGGTATATATTTCAATTAAGAATTCAATTGTTATCGGAGATGAAGATGGAAAAAGTTTTTTTGGTGTTGCCCTTGATTGTTCCAATGATTGGAGCGCTTTTAATATCCAATAGAAAATTGATCAAAGATTCGCAAATTACGAAAGTGGTTGCGATTACGGTCATTTTGAATGCGGTTTTGGCTGGATTTTCAATTTATTCAAATCAGCTGACGGAACTTCACCTATTAAAAGTGAATAATTTTCTGGACTTATATGTCAGAATCGATCAGTTGAGTAGACTGTTCACTATACTGGCTTCATTTCTATGGGTGTTGACCGCTTTCTATTCATTTGGATATATGAAAAACAAACCAAGGCTTAGACAATTTTATACGTTTTTCACTGTAACACTTGCAGTGGTGCTTGGAGTGGCTTTTTCCGGAAACCTCTTTACTCTTTATGTATATTACGAAATTTTGACTTTATCCACTTTGCCACTTGTCATGTATAATGGCACCGAACAGGCTCTTTCCAGTGGAAAAAAGTATATAATCTATTCTTTTAGTGGAGCGACATTCATACTGTTTGGGATGATGCTTTTATATTCTGTTACGGGCACTATGAACTTTTCGCCAAGGGGTATTTTGACAAGTTTTGATTTAGCAGATCATGGTGTTTTATTGCTCAGTTATATAGTTATGTTTCTCGGTTTCGGTGTCAAGGCAGCACTAGTGCCATTTCACTCGTGGCTGCCTGCGGCAATGGTGGCTCCAACTCCGGTAAGTGCCTTACTTCATGCGGTAGCTGTTGTAAAAAGTGGTGTTTTCTCTTTGATCAGGATGACCTATTTCATATTTGGTGCGACTGCGGTGCGAACACTTGACGCGCCTAAGTACTTGATTCCATTTGTCGTGGTGACAGTTGTGATGGGATCATTTTTGGCATTGCATCAAGAGCATCTTAAGAAAAGACTCGCTTATTCGACTATTTCACAGCTAGGATACATGCTTCTCGGTATTTTGATGCTGAATCCCAACGGGCTTAGTGGTGCAATGCTGCATATGATCAATCATGCCATCATAAAAATCACGCTTTTTTTCATAGTGGGTTCAATTACTTTAAAGACAGGTAAAAAGTATATTCATCAGATTCACGGACTAGGAAGACAAATGCCGATAGCCATGCTCTGCTTTTCAGTGGCGGCTATTTCTCTTGTGGGCATCCCGCCGACCAATGGTTTTGTAAGCAAGTGGTTTTTGGGGCTTGGAGCGCTTGATGGCAATAATCTGTTTTATATTATGATTTTATTGCTCAGTGCATTTCTTACTGCGGGATATCTTCTTCCTATAGTCGTAGCTGCATTTTTTTCGAATCATAGTAAACATGAGTCTGGTGATCATGATTCTGAGATCGAAACCGAGAATGAAGTGGAGAATCTGGACCCTGAAAGAGCGATTCTCGTGCCAATAGTGGGGTTGACCATTCTCATTGTTGCACTGGGTCTGTTTCCAAATCCGGTCATCAGTTTTCTGAATGCCATTATAGTAGACGCGTTTTAGGAGGTCTTACATGTATTATATGCTCATAATTTTAATACTTCCGTTCCTGGCCTCGTTCGTGGGATTTTACCTTGGGCGACGTAGTGAAAAACTTAGAGATGCGTTCAACGTCATGTTTACAGCTATAGAGTTCCTACTCGTGATCATGTTATTTCCTGAACTCAAGAACGGTTCGATTGAATACAGTGTTCCCAATATCATGGGAACTGGAATCCATCTCAAGGTGGATCTTTTAAGATATGCCATGTTGTTTATTACGACATTGGTTTGGCTGCTTACAACAATGTATTCCACTCAATACTTGATTAAGTATAAGAATAGAAATCGGTACTATTTATTTTTCATGCTCACTTTAGCCACTACAGTTGGAATGTTCATGTCTGCCAATATGCTTAATCTTTTCACTTTTTTTGAGGGATTGTCTTTTACGTCGTATCTCCTGGTCATTCATGACGAGGATCAGTACAGTCATGATGCAGGTAAATCCTATCTTTCAATGTCGATTGCAGGTGGTATGGTCATGCTCTTCGGGATATTCATTGCATTTGATTATACTGGGACTCTTGAACTGGCTGAAATGGGAGTGGAGCTTTCGAAGCTCGGCGGAGAAAAATATATCATTGCGGTTCTGATCATGTTTGGTTTTCTGATTAAAGCCAGTGTATTTCCTCTTCATACTTGGCTTCCGAAAGCACACCCGGCTGCTCCGGCTCCTGCAAGTGCAATTCTTAGCGGGATTCTGGTCAAGACGGGTATCTTTGGTTTGATTATAGTCGTTACAGAGATTTTTCCATTTGATTATTCCATCTCGATGGTGCTTTATTTGCTGGGCATCATCAACATTTTGTTTGGTGGGGCTCTAGCTTTGATGCAGAGAAACATCAAGAGAATTCTCGCTTATAGCAGTATGAGCCAACTTGGATTCATGCTTATGGGGGTGGGTCTTGTAGGAATACTCGGTGAAGAAGGCGGACTCGCTCTTGCTGGTACGATTCTTTATATGATCAATCATGCGTCTATTAAAGTACTACTTTTCCTTGGCGCGGGAATTATCTATATGGTTCTTGGGGAACTCAGTATCAACTTTATCAAAGGATTTGGAAGAGAAAAGACCGTCCTTAAAAGTGTGTTCTTGATTGCGATTTTAGGACAAAGTGGAGTTCCTGGGTTCAGCGGATACGTTTCGAAAACGATGCTTCATGAGGCGATTCTCGAGGCGTCACATTTGACTCATAATCCTCTCTTTAGAGTATCAGAGGTGTTGTTTGTAATCGGCGGCGGACTCACAGTGGCATATATGACAAAATTGTTTTATGCGATATTCGTTGAAAAAAACGAAAAATTTTATGGGCAATATAAATCGCATATCAGTAAGAGGGCTCTCATTCCAATGAGTGTACTTGCTTTGATGATTGTTCTGATAGGAGTGTTTCCAAATGGGCTGGTGAATCAATTGCTTGGGTATTCTGAAAGCATTGGGTTGCATATTCCTCTTGAAATGCATTATTTTTCATGGACTGCAATCGGATATTCGTTGCTTTCAATCCTAATCGGAATCACAATTTACTTTGTGATGGTCAGAAAGCTTTTGATTGTAAAGACCACAGAAGGTAAGCAATACATCAATCCGTCACAACACTGGATCAATCTTGATGATCATGTCTATGGCCCGGTTCTTTCTGGAACTTATAAAGTGATGACAGTGCTTTTTAAGGCGCTGGACAATGTTTTGATTCACGCTGTAAGCTACACAACGAAACTGATCAGATGGGTTTCTGAACTGGATAGAATAGCAGTTCCAAAATTCGAATGGCGAAAACTTAGTGTAAAACCGAGTTTTGATAAAGCCATTGCAAATGGTTTTGATGAAGCATCTGCGAAAATCATGTCTCAAAAGTCAACATATGCATCAAAAGCTTCAGGTGAGGTGAACAAAGTTAAATTCGCTTTCTCAGGTGTCTTTGACAAAGCCTCCACGGTGACCGCTTCCATCTTTCTTATCGGAATAGTACTTGTTTTCAGCTTCCTGTTCGTGTTTATAACACACTAGATCACTCATAAGTTTCTGTGTAATTTCAGGTAATTTGGGTAAAGATTTCTTGTCTAACTTTTAAATTTTCATTGAATCTAGTATCACTTCAGAGGAGGTGATGTGGGCTCAAGAAAATAATTTTGTTGAAGAGGAGGTCTATCTATTGCACTGAAACAAGGAGGCTTTGCAATGAGGTTCAAAAAAATGATCATGATTTTTTTGATTCTGATCGTGATCGTCGGGATGATGCCAGTGGTTTCTGCTTCACCTGAAATCAATGGTACCGAGCAAGAAGGAACAAATTACACTTCAAAGAAAGACAACAAAGAGGATCCACTTACTGAAAAGCAACTGGAGCTAAAGGAAAAGGCTATCGAGTCCATACTCAACGGAAAGAGTGGCGGAAAAGTAGTTGAAGTCGCAAAAGGACAGTTCGTCGAGCTGGAGCGGGAAGGCGAAAGCATGATATGGACCGTTCTTGGAGAGTTTGCAGACTTGAAGCACAACGAAATTAGCGAACCAGATAGAAGTATAAATAATACAACAATTTGGACACCGGATTTTAATAAGGATTATTATATGGACCTTTTGTTCAATGAATCAAAAGGTGCCAATTCCATGACCAACTATTATATTGAGCAATCATCAGGCAGATTTGCTGTCGCTGGTGATGTAACGGATTGGGTGAGCGTACCAGGAAATTATGCCACTTATGATGACAATCCAGACTCCAATGTTTGGAATTTTATCGAAGATAGCATTAATGGTTGGTATGAAAATGAACTGAATTTAGGCAAATCACCTGAGGAGATCAATGAATACTTGAGTCAATTTGATGTTTGGGACAGGTATGATTATGATATGGATGGGGATTTCGATGAACCTGATGGATATATCGATACGTTCCAATCCGTACATGCTGGTGAAGGTGAGGAAGCTGGTGCCAGTGCTGAAGCCATTTGGAGTCACAGCTGGTATGCGAGGTATAACCTTGAAGGCATTGCTGGACCATCGTTCAATATGCTTGGTGGTATTCAAATTGGAAACAGCGATTATTGGGTAGGCAAGTATACTATCCAACCTGAAAATGGTGGAGTAGGTGTATTCGCACACGAATTTGGACATGACCTTGGTCTTCCGGATTTGTATGCCTATGATGGTGAAAACGGAACAGGATTCTGGACTTTGATGTCATCTGGATCTTGGCTGAGTGATGGAACAGAGGACATTGGTTCAAAACCAAGCCACATGGGTGCGTGGGAAAAATTCCAGCTGGGTTGGCTCAACTATGAGGTTGCATATGCAGGCGAAAAGTCTGACCACAGACTTGGACCGATGGAATTCAACACCAAACAAGCTCAAGGTGTTTTTGTGATATTGCCTCAGAAAACCGTAGTATCTGAAATTGGAACACCATATGCCGGGGAGATGTTCTTCTACAGTGGTATGGGAAATAATCTTGACAATTTTATGTATAAGTCGTTTACATTTGGACCGGGCGCATCACTAAATGCCAAAGTCAATTATGAAATTGAACTCGACTGGGATTATGCCTATGTCGTTGTTTCAACAGATGGTGGCGTTACCTGGGTTTCAGTAAATACAAATCTTTCAACCGATGATGATCCAAATGTTCAAAACTATGGCTATGGAATCACTGGTGAATCTGGAGGATGGGTGGATTTGACCGCAGATTTGAGTGCCTTTGAGGGCGATGTAATGGTTGGATTCCGTTACTGGACTGATGGGGCAGCTGTTGAATCTGGATTTATGATTGATGAGATCAGTATCACCGGTTATCCAATTTATGGTGCCGAGACAGAGGAGGACTGGACTTTTAAAGGGTTCCGCATCTCAACTGGAACGGAGTCTAAACTCTATAATAATTACTACTTATGTGAATACAGGAGTTATATGGGGTATGACAGTACACTAAAAGTCGGACCTTACTACTTTGGATACCCTTCGATGGAGAATTATGTGGACCATTTCCCATATCAGGATGGACTCTTGATTCATTATTGGGATACATCGCAATCGGATAATGATATAGGTGATCATCCTGGTCAAGGACTGCTGTTGCCGATTGATGCTCATTATGAACCACTCTATAGAGTTGATAATGAATTGTGGCGAAATCGCATCCAAACTTACGACTCGACATTCACTATCTCTCCAACTGATGGCATCGATAATTTACATCAAGAT
This sequence comes from Bacillota bacterium, assembly GCA_033549245.1. Classification (GTDB taxonomy): domain Bacteria; phylum Bacillota; class Clostridia; order Peptostreptococcales; family Acidaminobacteraceae; genus Fusibacter_D. The sequence continues at coordinate 18,510 of JAWSUW010000036.1, forward strand.
GGAGTACTTTCACCAATTCCTAGTTTGCCAGGAGTGAGCACTTTTGATGATAGAACTCTTCATTACAGTTCTGATAATCCAATGGGTAGTGTCATTCATCCAAACACTGGTACAATGATCAAAGTGGTACAAGAGCCATTTTTGAAAAAAGTGAACAATCAGGCACCGTTTATGCAGATTAGGATCAGTCCTGCTAAATAAGAGGCAGGTGAGTGTTGTCAGGAGGGGACTCAGTTGAGAAAAAAACGACTTTTACTTTGGATTTTTGGAATTGTTACCATCTTGGTAATCATTGGTGTAATAGTGGTTTCCCAATTCACAGGAAACATGACAGATGTTATGACAATGCAAATCGATGATGTAAATCTACAGTCTATTGACGACGGAACTTATGATGGGCATTTCAAAGCGCTACCTATTGACGTCGTTGTCGATGTTAAGATTGTGGATCATGAGATAGTCGATATTGACATCTTAAAGCATATCAATGGTCAAGGCGGTGCAGCTGAAACCATCGTTGAAGACGTCATCAATCAACAGACCTTGCTGGTGGATACTATTACTGGTGCGACCTACAGTAGCAAAGTGATATTGAAAGCGATTTCCAATGCGCTGGAATAAAGATATAAGAGAAAAACCGCCATTTTCAGGCGGTTTTTTGTTTGTATCTACTTTTGTGTTATTGAGTTTTAACTTTTAACTTTTAACGAACTCAGAAACTTAGTCAACACCAAAACATAGATGATTAAAGCCATTATTATACTTACATAATTGAATACTTTTAAAACTGCCGATTGCATGTACAAACCTTGTACATAGACTCCCAAAACTTGGGATCCGACGAGCGCTCAGACCATCCCCCATTGAGTAGCGGCATACTTGCTATCCAGGAAATGACTGATCAGGTAGGTTCTAATCAAATAGACGGTTGAAATCAACCAAAATGCAGCAATAACATAAGAAAGATTGATAATCAGCGGTTGAATGCCTTGCAAACTGAAATTATACAGTTTGCTGTAATAGCCCATAAGTCTGTAAGTACTCAACCCATATAGACAAGTGATTGGTATTACCAGAAAAAATGCTGGCAATAAAGGTGCATCAGGTAATTTTCTCGCTTTAAGCAACATAGCAATTAGATGGACCAGTTTTGCGATGAGCAGTCCGAAACCAAAGACAATTGCTATGATTGTCGCAAGCGATGCAATCATTGCGATATTAACACTTCCAGTAGTGATTGCTATACCCGAACCTGTAAGACTCACAAGTCCAAATGCAAACACATCCAAAAGCCAAACAAAATTGTACTTTTTAAAATCTATTGATTTTGATATCCAGCTTTTCAGAACCTTGAATTGTAGTGCAAATGCCACTATCCATAAGCCGATAAAGAATACTAATGATGGAATCATCAGCGCTTGCAAGCCATCAGATATAACAGGAACAAAAAATCCTGTTGGTGCCCATAGTACATTGGCTGACATCGCCAGAGAACCTATTATCGGAAATATCGTGACATTCCTATAGGGATCGGACATCAACTCTTTCATAGCTACTCTTTCGCGTATCCAACGGACACATCATTGCAATGAACACACTAGTCAACACAAAATGAACTATAACAGCGATTAACATCACAGCTATAAGCACTATATGGAACATACTTTGTATCGTTGAAAATTGATTCCAAACGATATCAGAGAACTTGATAAGTCCTTTTTCGTGCGGTATGCCAAACTGTAAAAAATTGAAGGGCATCAATGCCACCCCGCCCGCTGCGAGTGATGCTTGAAAGAACAGCGGATTGAATTTGCTTTTTAACTTTTCCATATTACTCCTTAGAACATTAATAGACCGTGTTATTAAAACACAAATACTTTGTCTGCTGCTATACTCGCACCAGCCAACTCATCTATAGTTGATCTCTCACAACCAGGAATAACCATTTCCATGCTCAGACCCCGAGCATCCATACAGCTGCCTCAGAGCTTAACCTTACCTTTTTTGATCAAAACAGATTTAAGCATTCTTCCGATGTTGTAGTAACCATTCGGTGTATTTTGACCATTGATTGCGTTGACCACTCCATCACCGATCATGGATACGTTCAAAGAAATCTCTTCTGAAACCGTTTGTAGACTCATAGCCAATCGCAAAGCATTGTATGCCCGTTCATTTCCATAAGGTCCATCATTGATGATAATCAGATAGTTCATTCGGTCTCCTCCTTTAAAATTGTTTTGTTACAATGTGATTGTGTTCATTATTTCATGCTGTTTTTCCATTTGCTCCACCATGGCTTCCCGCATTAGAATGCAAGCTTCAAGTGTTTTGGGATTCGCAATGGAATAGTAGACCTTATTGCCTTCTTTTCTCGTAACAACCACGTTTTTTTCTCTCATCACTGCAAGATGTTGAGAAACATTGGCTATTTTGACATCCATTGCTGTGGATAATTCATCCACACACATCTCGCTATCCCCTAATAAGAATAAGATTTCAATGCGCTTTTCGTTTGCCATGAATTTGCAAAAATCAGCATGAATTTTGTAGAGAGCTTTCATGTTGTTCATTAAGACCATCTCCTATAGCTATTTGCGAACTATCGCAAATACTTAACTAAATTTTAACAGACTCGGTTGCATCGGTCAATAGCGCTTTCCGCAATAAAACATGATCATTGCGTTGAACGGGCTACCTTATTTCTTCAACATGAATAGGATCAAGGTTACAACTGTCAAAAGTACACTTGCACTGCCTATAATCATATGGAAATTGATGCTACTAACATCCACATCAGTTTTTCCTCCTAATTAGAGTCCTAACATTTTTAGGTGTCTCTCTATAAATGGTTCGGTAACAAATTCTTGGGTCACCATAAATTTCTTGAAGCCCTCTTCTTTCATGAAAATGTATTGAAGTGGTGCTACTACTAGTACAGAGAGCCATTTGAGCTCTTCCTCACTGATTTCTGGCCGAAGCTCATGCAGAATATCGAGTATGTGTTCAGCTGTCGTAAAGCTGTCACTCAAAATCTCATAGCGCAGCATGATTTTGCTCTGAGATTTGTATAGCATAATAACTTCAACCATTTCTAGCAGAAATTTTATAAGTCTATCTCGAGGGGGAAGATGCTTATCTGTGAGTAATGGCTTCACAGATATTTGAGTTCGGTCGACAATCCTGTTGATCACTTCAAGAAATAGTTTGTCCTTTGAACCAAAGTGGTAATTGATTGATCCAATAGCAACGTTTGATTTGCTCGCGATTTTCCTGATGGTAAGTGCATCCATATCAAATCCGTTGTCCAGGAGTTGGATTGTGGTTCTGATGATATGTTCCTTCATTTCTGGTGCTGGTTCCAAGTAATCACCTTCTTTCATAAAAAACTGAACATGTTCAATGATATTGTACGTCTCCACTAACAAATTTTCAACATAAAACAGTTCAAATCGAAAGGTAGTAAGGAGAACGATTTGAAGCGACTGTTCAGTGAATAGAAAAACGCCTCATGAAAGAATCATGAGGCGCACTTTAACACATATGAAATGGCAAAACCCTAGCTATGCGAAAAGATTAGTCTGTTAACAAATCATTTTCAGTTACATCTGTACCAACAGGATAAAAACGGACCTGTAGTAACTTGAGTCCTTGGTTATCATAATCCCAGTATTCACCTTGGATTATATCGCTGAAAATTGGGACTCTGATATATTCAGTGTAATATTCTACCACGCCATCAACAGTCTCCATGACTTCGACTTTGAATAGTATGGTCAACATTTCAGCAGTCACGTTGGTAAAGTTTGTTTTGCCCTTGGTTCTCATGGTGATATCTTGACCAACTTGTTCAATAGATGCATATGCAATGCCATCCATATCATTCAAAACACTTGAAAATTCTTTTGTGAGTAGACCTGCAAACGTGCTATCAACTAGTTCAGCACAAGTGGTGATAGTAGTCCAACCACCCGGCTTGCCGAGAGGTCTCACAAAAACAGAATAATCTGAAATAGTATCAGCATCACCTGGATCGGCAAGATTATATGGATCTAATCCTGGAGCAGGCAATTGGAACATGGCTGGACCATCGGTTCCGTTTGCATCCAGTACTTTGAAACTTTCACCTTCGGGTGCTTCGCTCAATTCAATTTTTGCCTTTCCATTCAATGGAACAAAAATGACATGACCTGAAGAATCTGTCATATCAGCAGTTTTGGGATTGCTGACGCCTATGATGTTGAGATTGTAATGAGCACCGGATGGTGCCCCGTTTCCGGCATATGTAGTCATGCCGATCATTGAAATGATTAGTACGAAGGTCAATATTAGCCACATTTTTTTCATTTGTTATACCCCTTTCAAAAAATAAACAATAAAAAGTATGCGATTTCTCTATGAGCTTCAATTAAACAAAAAAACAAACCGACCAGAAATCTAGTCGGTTACGCTATTAGCTCACTTTGGGAAAAGCGTCCAGTTAATCCCAAGGGTCATTGCTCCTATCATATGTATTATGAGGTCAGTATATCACTTGAAAGTGGAATGTCAATAAAAATCATGAGAATTCTCAATTAATGATAATGGTGGCTTTGGGTGAATTGATCGGTGGCTAGTGGTGAAATGAGGCGAATTATCAAGGTGTTTTAGTGGCTTTTTAGGGGCTTTGTCATGGCACGCAAATTGCGATATTATCCGCGAAGGGGTGATGATATCATGGCATGGTTCAATAAAAGAAATATTGAGGTGGATGCGATATCTCCAGAGCAAAAAATGGGGATATCGGACGAGGAAATGACAAGTGAATTGATTGGCATTATGAATACTTATGTTTTTTCAATCGACAGACTTTATATGGATTTGAAAGAAATTGGACAACAATCGGATGCTCTTAAAGGCATGTCTGATGAACAAAGTGATCAAATGCGTTTGATTCAGGAGCAAATTGACGAAATATACAGTCATATGCAGGAGCAACAATCACAGTCCATAGAAGCTGCCCAAGCGACAAAAGATGCTTATTTGAGGCTTGGTGAAAGTGTGACTGTTTTAGAAGAAGGCGTAAATCAGTTTAGAGCCGTTGAAATAGAAATGAAACATCAGTCCGAGTGGGTTGAAGCCATGGATCGTGGAGTAAATGAAGCTTATCGAATGATAGACC
>JAWSUW010000037.1:0-23546 GCA_033549245.1 Bacillota bacterium
GGGTCTGATGTGGGGGATTTGTTCAGTAATTGGTTGTTGCTCGATTTAATCACATATGAGATTATTAAAAATAAAATCGGGACACATTATCAATCCATTTTTAAGATTCATGAATCACTAGGGAAGATAGAAGCTACGCTAGCAGTCTCTTCCTATAGAAAAAGTGTTCCAGAACATAGTATTCCGAGAATTGTATTTGATTCGAAAAAGACGCCATATCTACAAGGAGAGGCTTTGATTCATCCTCTTGTCAAAACATGTGTCCCCAATAGTCTGATGATGAGCAAATCCCATTTGGTCACAGGATCAAACGCTTCTGGAAAATCGACGTTTCTTAAGACAGCCGCCATCAATGCCATCATGGGACAAGCGATCTGTACAGTGCTGGCTAAAACATATGATGCCACAGCATTCAGAATCTATTCTTCAATGGCTTTGAGTGACAATTTACTGTCTGGTGAAAGCTATTATATCTCTGAAATTAAATCCTTAAAGCGAATAGTTGAATCATCAAGATCTGGTCACTCGATTTTGTGTGTGATCGATGAGGTGCTCAGAGGAACCAATACAGTTGAAAGAATTGCCGCATCCAGTGAAATCCTGAAAGCGATTGCAGATGAGAATACACTTTGCCTGGTAGCAACACATGACGTGGAACTCTGCCGTTTGCTAGAAGGACAGTATGAAATGGTGCATTTCCAGGAAGATTTTTCTGGGGATCAAATGATTTTTGATTATAAAATGAAGATTGGAGAGGCAAAAAGTAGAAACGCCATTAAACTCCTTAGAATTCTCGGATTTGATGAACAGATTTCAAGCGCTGCAAATGAAAGAGCCATGAATTATTTGAGCCAAGGGGTTTGGAAATAGGAAAGGATGTTGAAGCCATGCATTACAAAGAGGTCAAGGGCATTTTATCTGCGTATAAATTCAATCTGCAGCTCTCTTTTTTTGATATACTATGAATAGCGGATAAAATTATTAAAGGGTGGATCAGATGAGAGAATTGTGGGAAATCTATTTGTCTTTTTTCAAGATGAGTTCAGTTACGTTCGGTGGTGGATATGCGATGCTGCCTATTTTACAAAGGGAGATTGTTGAAAAAAAGAATTGGATGACTCATGAGCGGATTATTGACTATTATGCTGTGAGTCAAGGACTTCCAGGAATCATAGCCGTCAATGTCGCCATATTCATCGGTAGGGAAAGAAAAGGAGCTCTAGGTGGTATTGCAGGAGCCATGGGGATAGTAAGCCCTTGTCTTTTGATCATCACATTTATTGCAGCATTTCTGAATAATTTTCAAGATTCACAGATAGTAAAAAGTGCATTTGCAGGTATAGCAGTATGTGTGGCGGCACTGATTCTAAATGTGGTCATCGGACTATGGAAGAAAGCAGTAGTCAACACTTTAGGGTTAATGATTTTTGTAGTAGTATTTTTTGGTATGATTTTAACGAATTTGACACCAATTGCATTTATTTTAGGTGCTGCTTTCATAGGAATCATAGTGGGCAAGCCTAAAAAGGAGGACACTAGATGATCCTTCTGGAGTTATATTATGAGTTTTTCAAAATCGGACTGTTCGCAATTGGTGGCGGAATGGCGACGATACCTTTTCTAAGGCATCTTTCAATTGCAACTGATTGGTTTCCGCTCTCGTTCATAGTGGATATGGTGGCGATTTCAGAATCCACTCCTGGTCCCATTGGAATCAATATGGCAACCTATGCAGGTTACAACGTAGGTGGATTGTTTGGTGGTCTTGTAGCGACTCTCGGAATGGTGACCCCATCCATCATCATTGTTTTAGTGGTTGCCGGCTATATGGAAAAGTTTAGTCATAGCAAAACTCTTGAACACGCTTTTGTGGGACTAAGACCTGCAGTAACCGGACTTATTGCCGTTGCTGGGTTTGATATAATTAGAATCGCAGTAATTCAAACGGAAATCGATCCCAAAAAGATTATTTATTTTTTGATCATATTCTATATGATCAAACGTTTCAACAAACACCCGGTGACCTATGTGGCCATATCAGCTGTAGTTGGAATATTACTCGGATTTTAGGCAAAATAAAAACAGCTTTGAATCCTAAGATTCAAAACTGCTTTTCCGCTTGGGCAAGCGTTTATGTTACATGTCATTATAGCACACTTTGTCTACATAATGTAGAATTCTTTAAAGGAGGATCATATTTTGAAGGAAATAACATTTCAAGAACTGTCTCAGGATTTTTTGAATCAACTTGTAAAGAGTGCATTTTTGACAGTTAAAAACGATGAAAAAGTCAACACGATGACAATCGGTTGGGGAACAGTGGGTTATATTTGGAATAAACCAATCTTGATAGTGCCAGTGCGCTATCAAAGACATACTTATTCAATGATCGATCAGGCACAGACATTTTCAGTTAGTGTTCCTGTTCATAAGGATATGAAAAAAGCACTTGCATTTTGTGGAACAAAATCTGGTAGAGATATGGATAAGATCAGTGAGATTGGTTTGGCTCTTGAAGATGCTCAAATGATTGACACACCAATCATTGCAGATTGTGACCTGCATATTGAATGTAAAACTATCTACAAACAAGCCATGGAACCTGGAAATCTGGTCGGTGACATAAGAAAAGCGAGTTATCCGAACAATGATTTTCATGTGCTTTATTATGGGGAAATAGTCAAAGCATATTATAAATAGAGGAGAATTTAATGAATAAAGTTTCTTGGAAAGCTATTAAATCAGGGTGGGCTCTTGCAGCCATTTTTTCTTTGACATTTATCGGAGGCTCGTTCAATGTTGTTTTTTACTTGCCCTCAATCTTTGCATTGATAGGAATTGTATATTTGACCAAAACAAAACTAAGATGTCCACATTGTGGTGAGAGAGAAAAACTCGAGCGATTGACTCGTGCAAAAAAACAAGAATATCATTGTAGTCACTGTGGTGAACTTATAGAAGTTGACACAAAGGCTTAACTGGAAGAGCGGAGGTAAACGTATGAATTTTTTGTTTAGCAGATATTCTGACATGAGGTCCATAGAAGATAAATCAGTTCAAAAGTTGGCTGAAGAAAAAGTGAAAAAAAGACTTGAAATGGAGTCCAGATTCAATTCAAAAACGAGTTTTTTAATTATTATCAGTGGAGTATTCTTTGGAATTTTATTTACTGTGTTTGAATTTGTGCTGAAGAATTATGATTTGGGTGTCTTTATGAACACTATGCTTAAGGCGGGGATGTTTTTCACATTGGCAGGTTCAAGTTTAACTTTGGTTGGACTCTATTATTTCATCAAGAGTTTTAGAGTTTAGAATTTTCATCAATTAAAAGCAAGTAGGTCACTGATGATCAGGACCTACTTATTTTTTTTCGACTATTTTATTGTTCTATATGAAATTCTTTGGAATGATCCAGTCTAATAAGAATTTCAACCAATTTTGGATCAAACTGTGACCCGGAATGCTTTTGAATTTCAAGCAGGGCTTCTCTGTGTAATCTTCCTGTACGATATGGCCTGTCAGACCTTATTGCCTCATAGGCATCAGTGAGCGCAATGATTCTTGAAAGTAAAGGAATATCTTCACCAGCTAAGCCATATGGATAACCGTTACCATCCCAACGCTCATGATGATGCAATATGATTTCAGCGAGGGAAGTGTATTGATCCACAGATTTTAATAATTGATACCCTATTTCCGAGTGTCGTTTGATTTCAATATATTCACTTTCGGTCAACTCGGTTTGTTTATTGAGTAAAGTCGAATCTACTGCAATTTTCCCGATGTCGTGCATTATTCCAGCAGTTTCAAGGGCTTTCAGTTTTTCTTGACTAAGACCATAAACTTTGCCAATTAGTACAGAATTACGACTGACATTTTCAGAATGCAGTTTTTCAAGAGGATTATTTTTATTAATGGTTTCTAAAATGACATGAATAGTCTGTTGGCGCATTATTTGGCTCTCAATCAACTTTTTGTGATACATTTGATCTTCGGCTTTTGTGAAGATATCTTTCAAATTTTGATTGCCGTTTTCTTTGATGTCATAGCCTATCGATACTGAAATCTTAATGGCTCCAAGTGTTTCTCCGCTGACACTGGTCTGAATTCGATCCACTATGAGTTTTATATCATTTGATGATGTCATCGGCAATAAGATTACAAATTCATCACCACCGAGTCGTGCAACAATATCTTCCGTTCTGCAACAACGGGTAATGACTTCGGCTACACGTTTTAATAGTGCATCACCCATTTGATGCCCAAAAGCATCGTTTGTGAGCTTTAATCCATTGACATCCAGAAGAATCAATCCTATGGGTAAATTACGATCGGTATCCAATCGATTGAGTTCCTCTTCATAGAATCGTCTATTATATAGTCCAGTCAATTGATCGCGATAACTTAATTTTTCAATTAACATTTGATTCAGTCGCTCTTCTGTGACATTTCTGACTATGGCAAGTATAGTATCATGAGAGGCGCTGACTAACCGAGCCTCGAAATATTGAAGACTACCATTTATAGCCATTGTAAATTCGATGGTCTGAATATCACTTCCACCCAATGTCTGCTTGATTGCGGACATTATCATACCTGCTATGTTCTCTGGCAAGACATCTGAAATGTGTTTTCCAATGAAATCCAGTCGACTGAAGTGAATCGGGTCTTGATCTGCATTTGCTTGATAATCGAGGAAGATACCATTTTGGTCACTTAAAAAGATCAAGTCGGGATGAACATTCAAAATGGCTCGATTGCGTTTTTCACTTTGAACAAGTGCTTCGTAATAAGTATCCGTTTTTTCAAGTGAAGAGTTGATGGACGTTCTAAGACTTGAAAAGACTTCAGACTTGTCGGTAGGTAATCGATAGGAGAAGTCACTGACACGTCCAATTTTCTGAATATCACGATCAAATTCAGCCATTGGCTTGATCAAGTATTTTCTTTGGAAGAGTACTGAAATCAACATAATCAATGTCATAGAAAAAATGGCAAATAGGAAAGTGTACAGCAATTGTCTCTCAGAAGTCAAATATTCCTTTATTGGAATAAAACTGGCGATTTTCCATGAGGTCCCCGATATTTCCTCAAACGCCAGATAACCTTCAACATTATCAAGTGATATTGTCCTTAAGGATTCTTGCTCAGAGTCAAAGATTTCTACGAGATCTTCGGAAATATCGGAAATATTCAACAGATCAAGTGTTGCTCTTGAAGTCAAGCGAGGATGAGCCAAAATATTATAACTACTATCCAAAAGGAACGAGTAGCCTTCATTGTCAATGAACTGATTATTGACCATATCAATGATGGAGTCCAGTAGAATATCACCTGCGACTACACCAATTATTTCGTTGTTCTCATCATATAAAGGTGTAGCAATAGTAACGATAAAATGATCTTTTGAGGCATTTAAAAATGCATCTGTGTAGATCAAATCCCCAGCTTCAACCGCCTTCAGATACCACGGACGTTGAGTCAGATCAAACTCGGGGGGAGGAATCCATCCACTTGCGTTGATCATCTTATTTTCTCTAGAGCCATAGTATAAAGAAGCAAATGTGGGTGAGTCTTTCAACAGTTGCTGAAGATGTTCAAGAGTATGATCATCGTCTTGATACAACTGTATGAGAGATCTGGCACTCAAAATGGTTTGACTTTTCTCCATCAACTTCCCTTCAATTTCGGAGCTTATGTAATCGCGTGACAAAATGATATTTTTTTGCACCTCTTTGCTGACAACATCTTTGAATACTCTATACTCGAAAATCATACCGAGTGCTACAATGATAGTCACAGTGAGTCCAATCAGATAGAAACGAATTATAAATTTTTTCATTCAAAACTCCATTCGATTTGATGATTAATTATAGCATAACTTATTTGATGAATCATCATTTCAATTAATGTAATGTTGACTATTCTATTTTAATAGAGTAAAATTAATCAAAGACCGACCGTCGGTCGGTGCCTTAGGAGGGTTGATATGATTAAAGTAGATGACTTGACTCAGATTTACAAAAGTGGAAAAGGAATTTTCAATGTTTCATTTGAAATCAAAAAAGGAGAAGTTTTCGGTTTCCTTGGTCCAAATGGAGCGGGTAAAACCACTACAATAAGAAATATTATGGGATTTTCCAACTCAACAGGAGGGAAAGTGACCATAGATGGTCATGATGCAAGGGTGGAGACAGCAATCCTTCAAGAACGCATTGGCTACCTACCAGGTGAAATCGCATTTTTTGAAAATATGACCGGTATGGAGTTCTTGAATTTCATGGGCAAGATGAGACGTTTGAAGAACCTGGAGAAAAGAGATGAATTGATCAATAGATTTGAGCTGGACCCCAAAGGAAAGATTAAAAAGATGTCCAAAGGCATGAAGCAAAAAGTTGGAATTGTGGCTGCTTTCATGCATGATCCTGACATTATCATCCTGGATGAGCCGACAAGTGGACTGGACCCTTTCATGCAAAATGTCTTCATGGATCTCATCGATGAGGAAAAAGCAAAAGGTAAAACCATAATGATGTCTTCACATATTTTCGAGGAAGTCCAAAGAAGTTGCGACAGGGCTGGAATAATCAGAGAAGGACATCTGGTGGCGATTGAGGATATTCATTCTCTTAAAGCAATGAACAAGAAACGTTTCAAAGTCATGCCGATGAATGATGAGAGCAAATCAAAAATTCTCTCATCGGATTATAAAACAGAAAGTAGAGAAGATGGGTCAATATTTATTGATCAAAATGGATCGTTAAATGAATTTTTCCGATTGATGGCATCTTGTGAAATTGCAGAATTTGATGTTGTCACACAATCGCTTGAAGACATTTTCATGAAATACTATGGGGAGGAAAAAACTCATGAATAAAACACTTTTTCTCACAAACTTAAAAGCACATAAAATGTTGTTTGTCATCATGAACTTGGTGCTGCTCATGTACTCGTCCATAATGATTTACATGTTTGATCCAGAAACCAGCAATGCTATAGCAGAGATGATGGAGATGCTGCCAAAGGGATTTGCAGTGGCTTTTGGATTTGATGACATTGCAATTACGTTGACTTCCCATATTGGTTCATATTTATATGGTTTCATTTTTATAGTCTTTCCTATGATTTTCACAGTGATCGCGGCTAACAGCATGGTGGCAAAACATGTGGATAGAGGGTCGATGGCATATTTGCTCGCTACCCCTAATTCAAGAAAAACCATCATATGGACTCAAGCGATAAGTTTGATTACGATGCTGACCGGTCTATTTGTGATTCAAACGATACTTGGCATTTTGATGTCAGAAATGATGTTCAGCGGGCTACTTGAAGTAGGTCCATATATCAAGATCAATCTGATTACATTACTTGTTTTCGGAGTGGTGAGTGGGATCGGTTTCCTAGGTTCATGCATATTCAATGAATCCAGTCGGTCACTAAGCATGGGTATCAGTTTTCCAGTAGCGTTCTTGCTTTTAAAGATGTTGTCTGGTGCGAGTTCTGATCTTTCCTTCTTAAAGTATTTCACACCATACACTTTAATCGATATCAATAAGATTATGAATACAGGCAATTATACACTTTGGACTTCAGTGGCTTTGATCATCGCATCATTTCTAATCTATTTTAGTGCTGTGACTATATTTGATAAAAGGAGCTTGAACTTATGAATAACGAGAGCATGGATGTGCGAAATAAAATCATCGATGCTGCACATCACATGTTTGCGGAAAAAGGATATCCAAGGACGACAATCAACGACATCATCACACAAGCGAAATGTTCAAAGGGAGGATTTTACCATCACTTCGCCAATAAAGGTGAGCTTATGGATGCCATTTTGAACAGTTATGTGAGTGAGCTCGAAGTGGAACTATTTAAACTGGATACTGAAAACGTGTTTGAAGCACTTGGAAATGTAATTTTTACGATCAATAGCATCAAATCATCGAAAATGAACGAGTGGCCAAAACTCATCAAAATTCTTTCCTTCCCAGAAAATGAGATCTTCATCAGAAGGATGGCAGACTCTTTTTCTGAAATGATGGTGCGCCTTTATACTGATATTTTCAAAAAAGGAAACCAGGAGAAGGCTTTTGTGGTGGAGCATCCTGATTATCTGGCATCTTTATGGACACGTGAACTACTTGAAGTTTATAGTAGAGCCAATCAAGTTGTATTCATTGGGTCAGAAGAGAGTACAAGGGAGTTCCTTGAACTGGTCAGTTACAGTGAGGAGATACTTAATGCTACTCTTAAAGACAGCTGTGGCGAGGTTCGTTTTAAAGATGAGATGGCCGAGTATATATCGAAAGCCATGAAGGCTTATCGGGAAATCAAAAATGTTATTGACTTGTAATATTTAAGTGATATAATTAAGTAAACGTTTACCTAGAGAGATGATAATATGAAAATTACTATAAAAGATATCGCAAAAATGGCGGATGTATCTACAGCAACCGTTTCCAAAATTGTCAATCATAAAGATCAGAACATTAGTCAGGCAACCAGACAAAAAGTGCTGGATTTGATTGAAACCCACAATTATGTTCCCAATAGGGTGGCGTCATCGATGATAACGAAGAAAACCAATTCGATTGGACTTATCATTCCGGATATAACCAATCCGTTTTTCCCAGAAGTTGCAAGAGGTGTAGAGGATTATGCCAACATGGAAGGTTATCATGTTGTACTATGCAACTCAGATAATGATTTGGACAAAGAAGTCTCTTACATCGGGATGTTACAGGAAAAAATGGTGGATGGAATAATTTTCACATCTTCAAGTTTGAGAAACAAAGTATCAAAAGAATTTCTTAGACTTCAAATTCCAGTAATCACTGTGGATAGAGATATCACAGGGATGAGAGCTCAAGGCAAGATTACAGTGGACAACATGACTGGCGCATATCAAGGTGTAAGTTACATGATTGAACGTGGTTACAAAAAAATATTACATCTTGGTGGTCCCATGACATCAAAACCAGCATTGGACCGATTTGAAGGGTATAAAACCGCACTGAATGATCATGGTATAAAATATGACGAGAAGTTGTTTTTTGAAGGCAATTATAACGCCCAGTGGGGATATGAAGGTGTCACACAGGCAATAACAAACAATTTAGAATTTGATGGAATTTTTTGTGGTAACGACATGATCGCAATTGGAGCTATTAAGGCACTGAATGAAAAAGGAATATCGGTACCTGAAAACATTGGAGTGATTGGATTTGACGATATTTATATGGCGACTGTAGTCACACCTAATTTAACAACGGTTCGTCAACCCAATTATCGGATGGGCTATAAAGCCGCTGAAATGTTGATAGAACTCATTAAGCATCCTGAAAGAAAAATGAAGGATGTCGTACTTAAAACGAAATTGGTGATTAGAGAATCCACTAAATGATTCTCTAATATTTAACAGGTTAAACGTTTACCTCTAGTAAGGAGTTGTTATGGAAAATCAAAAAAAAATTTTGGTCATAGGTAGCCTTAATATGGACCTTGTAACTCAAGTGGAACAAACACCGCGTGTAGGGGAGACAGTTGCAGGAAGAGGACTAATTTATAACCCAGGTGGAAAAGGTGCCAATCAGGCGGTTGCCATGGGTAAACTTGGTGCCGATGTAACAATGGTCGGTATGGTTGGAGATGATGTATCAGGTGAGGAGCTCAAACAAAATCTAGCGGTTATGAATGTACACGATAAAGTTGGCCTTGCAGCTGATGCACCAACGGGGATGGCATTGATTATGGTCAATGACAATGCTGATAACTCGATAGTAGTCATTGAAGGCGCCAATGGCAATCTCAAACCGGAGATAGTTCAAAAGTCATGGTTTGATAATATGGATATTCTTGTTATGCAACTTGAAGTGCCAATGGAAACCGTATCAAAATGCATGGCACTCGCACGTGAGTCAGGTCTGTTTACTGTACTCAATCCTGCTCCAGCAAAAGTTCTATCAAAAGAATTGCTTAACAACTTGGATCTGCTTGTAGTCAATGAAACTGAATTTGAAACACTTTCAGGTACTGAATTTAAGGATCCTCAAGATTTGGCTCATGGATATGAGATGTTGGGAGTCAAAAGTATTGTTTTAACTCTCGGTGAAAATGGTGCATGGTATTTTGATGGGGATCAATTATTACATGTTCCCGCATATAAGGTTAAAGCGGTGGATACCACGGCAGCGGGAGATAGTTTTATAGGTGGGCTTTTGACAAAAATTTCAAAAGGATCCTCCATGAAAGAAGCCTTGGAATTTGCGACAGAAGTAGCCGCATTCACTGTAACACGTCTTGGCGCTCAAAAATCACTTCCTACTTTAGAGGAATTACTTGAAAGGAGAAAGCTTTGAGAAAAGGTCGATTGTTAAATTCGGAAATTGTGGCTACACTTGCAAAATTAGGACATACCGATCAAGTGGTTATCGCTGATGCAGGGCTTCCTATTCCGTCAGGAGTCATTAGAATTGATCTGGCACTAATAAAAGGAGTTCCGGGATTTTTGGAAACATTGAAAGTCATGTCTGGTGACATGGTGATTGAAAAAGTGATTTTGGCAGAAGAAATCAAAGAGAATAATGGTGAAATATTGGATGCAATATTGGAATTGCTCAGTGAAACACCAGTTGAGTTTGTCACTCATGAAACTTTCAAATCAATTACTAAAAATAGTAAAGCTATTATCAGAACGGGTGAATGTACTGCTTATGCCAATATAATACTTCAATCCGGTGTGGATTTCGGTGGTGATTCATATGACTGATGTTGTCCTTCACATGGATGGAATCACAAAGGAATTTCCAGGAGTGAAAGCTCTTGATGGTGTTCATTTAAATGTTTATAAAAGCAAAGTCATGGCACTTTTAGGTGAAAATGGTGCAGGTAAGTCGACGCTCATGAAGATTTTATCCGGTGTCTATCAGAAAACCACAGGTGAAATTTATTTCAAAGGTGAGAAACTGGAGGTTACCGGTCCTAAGGATGCCATGCAAAAAGGCATAGCAATCATCCATCAAGAACTCAACTTGATTGAAGGATTATCCATAGCTGAAAATATATTTATGGGAAGATTTCCAAGCAAATATGGAAAAGTTAACTGGAAAATAATGCATAATGAATCAAAGAAATTGCTCAATCGATTGAATTTGGATCTGGATCCCAAAAGAAAAGTAAAGAGCCTTAGTATAGGCCAGAAGCAAATGGTCGAAATCGCAAAAGCATTATCATTTGAAGCGGAACTGATTATCATGGATGAACCTACAGACGCCCTTACAGACAGCGAAACCGAAAGTTTGTTCAAGGTGATCGAAGATTTGGTGAAAGCAGAAAAAAGTGTAGTTTACATTTCACATAGACTTCCTGAAATTTTTAAAATTTGTGATGACGTCACAATACTGCGTGATGGTTCATTCGTAGGAGAAATGCCTGTTTCTGAAATTAACGAAAATCAATTGATTGAGATGATGGTCGGTAGAAAACTTGAGGAACAATATTCGTACCTCGATTGTAAAACAGAGGAAGTCGTTTTTAGAGTGGATGCTCTCAGTAATGCTTTGGTCAAAGATATAATATTTGACATAAAAAAAGGTGAAATATTAGGTGTCGCAGGCTTGATGGGAGCAGGACGAACTGAACTAGCCAAATCCATTTATGGCAATATACCCTGTGATATTAAAGACATGAGTGTTTCAGGTGTCAAAGTCTATGGCAAAACTGAAAAACAAGCCATTGGTGAGGGGATTGCCTACGTCTCGGAAGATCGAAAGAAAGATGGCTTGGTCCTTGGCCTCTCGGTCGGCAACAATGTCACATTATCTTCTTTAGGACAGTATTCAACAGCGACGGTCATCAACAAAAGAGCTGAAAAGAGTTGCATAAATTACTATAAGGATGCAATGAGTATAAAGACCCCCTCAATCAATCAGAAGGTAAGATTGCTCAGCGGGGGCAATCAACAAAAGGTATCTATCGCCAAATCGCTGTCTGTCAAACCAAAAGTTCTGATTTTGGATGAGCCAACAAGAGGTGTTGATGTAGGTGCCAAGAAGGAAATATACGAATTGATGAACACTTTTAAAAAAGAAGGACTTGGAATCTTAATGATTTCATCTGAGATTCCAGAACTTTTAGGGGTATGCGACAGAATCATGGTGATGCATGAAGGAAAAATTTCAGGAATTTTGAATCGTGTAGAAGCAACCCAGGAAAAAATTATGAGATTGGCGATAGGCGCAGGGGAGAGTATACAATGAAAAAAATAAATCTTTCAAAGTTTCAGTCCATAATAGGACTGGTCATATTCTCGATTGTTGTCTCACTAATCAATGATCGATTTATGACTGGCTCAAACATACTTAATATTTTAAGGCAGACATCTATCAACTCCATAATTGCCGCAGGTATGACTTTTGTAATCATTACAGGTGGAATTGACCTGTCAGTAGGTGCAACACTAGCTCTATCAGGAGCAGTGGCGGCCATGTTGATATCCCTCGGCTATAGTCCTATAATCGCAATAGTAGCTGCGCTTGCAGTAGGTGGCGGCATTGGATTCTTTAACGGTATCGTAATTGCCAAAGGGAAACTACAACCATTTATCGTGACACTCGCTACAATGACCGTTTTTAGAGGAATAACTTTGGTTTTCACGGATGGAAAGCCAATAAGTGCAGGGTATGAGAAGAATGCTGAATTTTTATCCAGTATTGGTAATGGTTATTTCTTAGGGATTCCCATACCAATTATTATAATGATTTTTGTTTTTATCGTTGGGTTTTACGTGTTGACTCAAACCACTTTGGGGCGTTATGTTTATTCACTTGGAGGCAATGAAGAAGCAACTAAGCTTTCTGGTGTTAACACGGATCGAATAAAAATAATGGTATATACAATAAGTGGTGTACTTGCGGCACTGGCAGGGATTATTATTACTGCCAGATTGTCATCGGCTCAACCGACAGCGGGAAGTGGCTACGAACTGGATGCTATCGCTGCAGTTGTACTTGGTGGAACTTCTCTTGCGGGAGGAGTGGGTTCAATTCTTGGGACTGTAACGGGTGCCTTGATTATCGGTGTCCTAAACAATGCGCTCAATCTGATGAATGTCAGCTCGTATTATCAATTGCTGGCAAAAGGAATCGTCATATTGATTGCTGTGTTGCTTGATAGGAAAAACAAGTAGGGGTTAGAATGGAGGAGAAATATGAAAAAAGTATTGGTGATAATGATGGTCCTTCTGTTGGTAGCGACAGGACTGTCTGGATGCAAAACAGCAAAAGAATCTGATGGGAACAAAGTCGGCTTAATTATTTCAACACTCAACAACCCGTTTTTCGTTTCGCTTAAAGAAGGAGCTGAAACAAAAGCGAAAGAACTTGGACTCGAACTGATTGTTTTGGATTCACAAAACGACCCTGCAAAAGAACTTGCCAACATGGAAGATTTATTGACTCAAGGTGTTGATGTCATCCTAATCAACCCAACGGATTCAGATGCTGTTGGCAATGCAATCAAAGCAGCGAATGACAAGGGCATACCAGTTATTACACTGGACCGTGGTGCAAATTCAGGTACAGTTGCTACACACATCGCATCGGATAACGTTGCCGGTGGTGTGATGGCTGGTGAGTACATTGTCGATATGCTCGATGGTACAGGAAAAGTAGTTGAACTTGAGGGCATCGCAGGAACTTCAGCGGCCAGAGATAGAGGTCAAGGCTTTAATGACGCCATCGCTGGTACGGAACTTGAAGTTGTTGCAAAACAAGTTGCAGATTTCGATAGAACCAAAGGTCTTTCCGTAATGGAAAACATTTTAGAGGCACAACCTGAGATTGATGCAGTATTTGCTCATAATGATGAAATGGCACTAGGTGCTTTGAGAGCAATTGAAGCTTCAGGTAGAAATATACTTGTCGTAGGGTTTGATGCGACTGATGATGCGGTTCTATCTGTTGAAGAAGGCAATATGGCTGCTACTGTTGCTCAACAACCAAGTTTGATTGGATCACTTGGAATTGAAGCTGCTAAAAAGATAATTGATGGTACTACTCTTGATGCATTTATTCCAGTTGACTTAAAACTGATTACTGGGGATAAATCGATGGATTCAGGAAGCTCAATTGAACCTCCGACAATCGGACTTATATTGTCCACACTCAACAATCCTTTCTTTGTGACATTAAAAGAAGGTGCTGAAGAAAAGGCAAATGAGCTTGGAGCAGAGCTAATC
Organism: Bacillota bacterium; assembly: GCA_033549245.1. GTDB lineage: Bacteria > Bacillota > Clostridia > Peptostreptococcales > Acidaminobacteraceae > Fusibacter_D. The sequence continues at coordinate 14,243 of JAWSUW010000037.1, forward strand.
ATTTTGGACTCTCAAAATGACCCAGCTAAAGAACTGTCAAATATGGAAGACTTGATTACACAAAATGTCGATTTCATATTGATCAATCCAACCGACTCTGATGCAGTAGTCAATGCCATCAAGGCGGCCAACACTGCTGGGATTCCTGTAATTACTCTAGATCGAGGTGCTAACAGTGGAACAGTCGTGACTCATATCGCATCAGATAACGTTGCTGGCGGTATGATGGCCGGTGAATTCATTGTAGAACTGCTTGATGGAGCTGGCAAGGTCGTTGAACTCGAAGGTATAGCAGGAACTTCTGCTGCCAGAGATCGTGGTCAAGGATTTAATGACGCCATTGCTGGCACGGATATCGAAGTTGTTGCGAAGCAAGTTGCAGATTTCGATAGGACCAAAGGCTTAAGTGTAATGGAAAATATTCTACAGGCACAGCCTGAGATTGACGCTGTGTTTGCACATAATGATGAAATGGCACTCGGTGCTCTGAGAGCGATTGAAGCATCTGGTAGAGAAATCATCGTTGTAGGTTTTGATGCGACTGATGATGCTGTAGTATCTGTTAAAGATGGTAAAATGGCGGCAACTGTAGCTCAACAACCAAGTTTGATTGGTAGTTTAGGCGTTGAAAATGCGGTAATGCACCTCGAAGGCAAAACAATTGAAGCTTATATTCCTGTAGAACTGATGCTTGTAACAGAATAAATTGAATTATAAAAATCCCATATCACTCTAGTTTTGAGTAATATGGGATTTTATATGTTGACTTTTGAGACGACCGGTCATATAATTAATGTTGAACGGAGGACAACAAATATGAGAATGTTGAAAGGCAATAAAGCACCACAATTCGAGATGGTATCACTATCAGGAAAAACAGTTACACTTAATCCACCTAAAGATGGCAAAATCCTGCTATCATTCTACAGATATGCCTCTTGTCCCTTATGTAACCTGAGGGTCAGCGAACTTCACGAACTACATCCGCAGATAAAAGCCGGGGGAATGGAAATGATAGCAATATTTCAGTCGCCAGAAGCCAGCTTAAAAGCTTATGTGGGAAAACAAAATGTTCCATTTGAAATCATTCCGGATCCTGATCAAAAACTTTATAAAATGTATGGGCTTGAAACATCCGTAATAGGAATGTTGAAATCAATGCTCAAACCTGGAAAATTTTCTGAAGCAATGAAAAAAGGTTTTAAAGTGGGACCATCTGAAGGTCCAAAAACTCAAATTCCTGCAGATTTTATAATCGATGATAATTACACTATCTTAGAAGCTTATTATGGAAACGACATTGGTGATCATATGCCAGTTGAATCTATTTTCAAGTATCTAACCAAGGGAGAATAACCATGGATAAACGGACAATACTCGAATCGTCCATTCATATCATGCATTCAAAAGGATTTAATGGCACCGGAGTAAAAGAATTGACCGATGCCAGCAACATACCCAAAGGATCGTTTTACAATTACTTCAAGAGCAAAGAAGACTATGGTGTGGAGGCACTTTGGTACTATTATGATCAACTGTCATCCTCATCTTTAATGATCTTGACGGATCATAGCATAGAACCTAACGAGAGAATTATAAGGTTCTATGAAGATAACGTCGAACACTTTAAGAACAATGGATTTATTAAAGGATGTTTTATTGGAAATATAACCGAGGAGATGTGTGATACTAGCTCGGATATTGCAAGGGCAGCAGAAGAGATTCATAAAAAGATATCAGAGAAAATAGAATCATGTCTAGTTGAAGCAAAAATAGCCAGCAAGCGAGAATATTTGTCCGATCCAAATATACTGGCAGACTTCATAGTCAACAGCTGGCAAGGGACACTGGTGAGAATGAAATCCGAAAAAAGTGGAAAAGCTTTAGACGTATTTATGAAAATTTTAAAGAAGATTATGGGGGAATCATGAAAATTCTTGGAATCAGTGGAAGCGCAAGAAAAGGCAGAATTGTTGAACAGACAGTGACAGAGATTGCAGGGCAATTGGATGGTTCAGTGGAAATCATCTCATTATCCGGAAAAAGAATCAACGGTTGTACGGGGTGTACAATGTGTGCTCTGGATAATATTTGCAAGCAAAGGGATGATTGGAATAGTATTGGTCAGAAAATGACTGAGGCAGACATCATCATTTTCGGTGCTCCAAATTATTATGGGATGATGAATGCACTCAGTCATGCTTGTCTTGAAAGAACTTTCAGTTTTAGGCATGGGGGGGCATTCTCTCTCAAAGGAAAGCGTGGCATTATTGTGAGTACATCGCGTGGCAACAAAGAGAATGATCCTGTTAAGGAAAATGTAGAGAGGTTCATGCGATCCAATCAAATGAAAGTCATAGGACATGTAGCCGCTACAGGATACGATCAGTGCTACACGTGTGGAATCGGTCATGATTGTGTTTATGGTAATGTGGTAAGAAAGCACGGCGTTCTTGATAAGATTGAGAAGCATCATCTGCCTCTCAATTTTTCGGAGCAATTGACTACACATGAACAAATAGAGCAATTGATTCAGGAATACAAAGGGGGAACTTATAATGGCTTGGATTAGAATAATTCATGAGAAAATGGCATCAGGCAAACTGAAGACACTTTATCACAGAATTACTGGCGGAGAAGATCGTGCAGTTGCGAATATCCTCAAAGTGCATTCAGTGCACCCGGAAACCTTGGACGCCCATTTGAGACTTTACAAAACCATCATGTTTGGAGAATCTGGTCTTTCCAGGGCGCAACGGGAATCCATAGCGACCATTGTGAGTAAGATCAATTTATGCGATTACTGAGTGGAACATCACGGAGAGGCTCTCCGTTTGGAAACGAATCGTGAATTCGTAGAAACATTGAAAGAAGATTATACCAAGGTTTTAGATAATAAGGATATTGAGATGATTGATTATGCAATAAAGCTCACCAAAGCACCTCACTCTATAATTGAAGAAGACATCATCAAACTCAGAGAACATGGATTTGAGGATCGAGATATATTTGACGTCAATCAAGTGGTGGCTTACTTCAATTATGTGAACAGAATTGCTAGTGGACTTGGAGTTGAACTCGAATAAGTTTTTGAATGTAAAAAAGGCTGATTTCATTTGAAATCAGCCTTTTTTTATCTTCTCAAAAATATTTTTTTAATCAAATTCAATTGCCATGGTTTAACTGAATCTTTTAAATCCGACAAAGCAGCTGTTTTGAAAATTTCTGATTCTGTAGGATAGGAGAAAATCATGCCCATAAATACATTTGGCTTCATTTTATTTTTTATGGCGAGAGAAGCCACGGGGATCATCTCACCAGCTTTATCGCCTACCAATGTTGCACCGATCAATTTACCTTTGGTGCCTATGATCAGTTTTAGAAAACCGATGGAATCATTTTCTGCTTTGGCACGGTCATTGCCAATCAACGGAACAATCAACGATTTTTTAAACTGGGCAGATTTTTTTGCTGAAGCTTCTGTATGGCCTACATGTGCCACTTCAGGGCTGGTGTAGGTTGTCCAAGGTACGGCGGTATAATCAAGTTTTGCCCGTAAATGGAATATGCTGTTTCGTATAACGATACCTGCTTGATAGCCAGCCATGTGGGTAAATTGATAAGGACCAGTGACATCCCCGCAAGCGTAGATATTTTTAATATTGGTTCGCAACTGATTGTCTGTTATAATATAACCGCGCGAACTAAGTTCAATTCCCAATTTTTCGAGCCCAAGTCCATTGGTGGAAGGTGCTCTGCCTAAAGAAACCAGCAATTGATCGCCAACAATTTGCTTTTGAACGCCATCATTTTGAATAGTTACTGTAATTAGTCCATTGTTTTTTGATACCTCGATTATGTTAGAGGACAGTTCCAATTTGACACCATCTTCCTTAAGAACCTTCTCCATAATTGGACCTACTTCAGGTTCGTCCTTGTTGAACAAACTGGAATTGTGGTCAATTATGGTTACCTTAGAGCCGAGATTTTTGAAACCTTGACCAAGTTCTAGTCCAATTGGTCCGCCTCCTAGTACGATAAGGTGATCTGGACTATCGGTGAGATCAAAGACATTCCTGTTTGTCAAATAATCGATTTGATCAAGGCCTTTGATCTCTGGAACAAAAGGTTGTGAGCCAGTGGATATGACGATGGTTTTGGTAGAAAGCAGCTCCTCGTTTACTTTCACATGATGCGAATCAACGAGGACTCCTTTGCCGGAAATCACCTTGACCCCCAAGCCTTCATAGCGTTCTTTTGAATCATGAGGTGCAATCGAATCAATTACACTGTGAACCCGATTCATAATCTTTTTCATGGAGATGTCTTCTATAGTTGTAGTAATGCCAAATGAAGAAGAATCTTTAATGGTTTTTGCGAGGTGAGCGCTTTTAAGAAAGGTTTTGCTGGGAACACAACCTGAATTCAAACAATCGCCACCCATTTTATCACTTTCGATTAGTGCAACTTTTGCACCGAGTGCTGCTGCACCGGAAGCGACTACCAAGCCGCCACTTCCAGCTCCAATTACTATTAGGTCAAAATCAAATTTCATATAATGAATCTCCTTTGTTTAGTATGGACTTATGTAGTCCGATTTTTAATCTACCAGTCATGATGGTACCATCTTTCGACAGTTCTGATAGAATGACTGAAACCGATTCTCTAGTGGATCCTATCATATTTGCCAGTTCTTGATGGCTAAGAGGCAAATCAATTGTGATATAGGCGCCATCTTCGAGACCGAATTCACCTGCAAGTTTTGTCAACCAGTAAAGAATTCTTTGTTTGAGATCATAAAGTGCCAATTGCTCCAACATTCTGTTTTGTTCTTCTATTTTCTCACTTAGATTTTTGAGGATGTTTAAAAGCAATTTTGGATGTGCCATCAGAAATTCTTCCAATTGTTGATTCTCAAACAAGCAGATTAAAGTATCCTCAAGAGTTTCGATATAAACGTTCTCAGTTCCAAGAGTAAAAAGGTTGGTATTCCCAAAAGTGTTACCTTTACCAAGAATGCCAAGGGTGTATTGCTTGCCATCAGGATTGATGTTATATAGTCTCAATTTCCCTTCTTTTACTATGTAAAGACCTTTATGGGTACTATATGGTGACTGAACAATAGTGTTTTGAGGAATAGTGGACATGTTTGTGAATTCGTGAATGTATGCCATCTCCTCACGAGTAAGGTCTCGGAAAATTTTCACTTGAGATAAATACCATAATTTTGTCATAAAGGGCTCCTTATCTAAATGAAATTCTATAGTTAATTGTAACACACAATTTCATTAATCTTTTGTAGGATAGATTACATATCAGCTTATATTATTCTGATAAGATGTATGCATACTATAAGACTTTATACCCAACTTTAATCATGTAATCAGAAAAGAGGTAAAATATGAGTTTAACATTAAAAGAGCAACTTGCAGCAATGATGAAAAAATCTGAAGAGAAGTTACCAAGGGAAATAGAAAGTGTGTTCAAAAGAGCAATTGAAGACATGGCCAATTCGGGTTCGAAATATGGACTTAAAGCAGGCGATCGCGCACCTGATTTCAAACTCAAAAATCAAACGGGAAGTGAAATCAACTTAACTAGTCTTTTGAAAAAAGGACCTGTAATACTCACTTTTTTTAGAGGTGCATGGTGTCCATATTGCAATTTGCAATTAACAGCCTATCAAGATATTCTTCCTTTGATCGAATCGGCTGGTGCAAGTATCTTGGCTATCAGTCCTCAAAGCTCTGATGACTCCTTGAGTTACAGTGAAAAGAAAAATCTTGGATTTGACATTTTAGGAGATACTGAGTTCGAGGTGGCAAGACTCTATAATGTATTATATGAATTACCGGATTATTTACAGGACGTCTACAAGACTATCGGTATCAACCTTCAAGATTCGAATGCCGACAAAAGTTGGAGATTGCCTTTGACCGCAACTTACATCATCGATAAGATGGGTATGGTGTGTTATGCTTTTGTTGATGTCGATTACAAGAAGAGAATGGAACCTCAAAATATTATTTCGATTTTGGAATTGATAAAATAAGAATAGAGGATAAATATGATTGATTCAAAACTACGTGATTCGGTACAACCTATTTTCGATCAGACCGGTTCTGTGTTTGTAAAATTAAAAATCCAGCCAGACCAGATCACAATAGCTGCATTTATTGGAGGCTTATTTGCTGGTGGATTGGTTGCGTATGGTCAGTTGATCGCTGCACTGATTCTACTTTGGATTTCCGGTTTGCTCGACGTTCTCGATGGTACTGTGGCGAGACTCACCGGAAAATCTTCAAGTAGGGGAGCTTACATGGATTTGGTGTTTGATCGGATGGTTGAGGCTGCTATTGTACTTGGTTTTTATTTATTGGCACCGGAATATGCTCTTGCCTATATACTTTTCTTTATAGGAGCAATGTTCAACTTCACTACCTTTATGGTGGCAGGGGCACTATTTGATAATGACGGTGTCAAAAGCATGCACTATGATATCGGTATAGCAGAGCGAACTGAGACTTTTATCGTATTCAGTTTGATGATGCTGTTTCCCGGTTATATCTTTGGACTCTTGATTGCATTCGACCTGTTAATGTTTGTGACAGGACTGATTCGGTTTGTTAAAATACTGAGAGTAAGCAAATCACAATAAGCATCTGGAGGTTCTATAGATGAAAAAAATCAAAGCGTTTTTTACTAAAAATTGGTTAACAACTGTTATTATAATAGTTATTTCTGTGATATTGACTCTTTATTGGAATGAATTGAAATCGCTGTATTCAATCTTATCCGAAGGCTCGATTGAAGAAATTGTGCTTATGATTCGAAGTTGGGGAATTGGAGCACCAATTGTCAGTGTGTTATTGATGATATTACAAGCCTTCATCGCACCGATACCATCTTTTTTGATTACTGGAGCTAATGGAGTCATATTCGGATTTTATGGTGGAGTACTTATTTCATGGTTCGGAGCCATGCTTGGAGCAGCAGGCACTTTTTATTTGGCTAGAGTTTTTGGAGAAAAATTTGTCAAAAAATTTGAGAAAAATGATAATATATTACAAAAAGCTGATGAAATCAGTCAAAAACATGGGGCGAAAGTAATTTTTGTTGGTAGATTGCTCCCCTTTGTCTCATTTGATTTTTTAAGTTATGCAGCTGGATTGAGTTCTATGAAACCATCACATTTTTTTGTGGCCACAGCCTTCGGTATGTTACCAGGTACTATAGCATATGTGATGCTTGGCAATCAAATTGTTGCATATTCAAGGTATTCAGGTGGCGTTATTGTATTTGCAGCAATTGTTGTTCTGATATTTGTGATAGGAGTTCAATTAAGAAAAAGGAGAGGTTAATATGACTACAAATAGAAAACGTTATACCATATTATTCAGCTTGTTGACCGTGTTATTATTATTCACCGCATGTACAGATACCAAAAGTATAGAAGGAATCAGTTCTTATTCAAATTGGTCCGATGTGATTGAAGCGGGAAGCAACAAGGAAGTAACAATCCTTATGTGGGGTGGAAATGAAAGTATCAACCTTTACATGGACCAATTTGTCTCTGATAAAGTTGAAGAACTATATGGCATCAAACTCAAAAGAGTCCCTATGAATGCACCGGATTATCTCACCAAACTGATCAATGAAAAAAAGAGTGGATCGGAAACAGGAACAGCCGATCTACTTTGGATCAATGCTGAAAATTTTTTGACAGCTAAAACGGGTGGATTGTTAAGTGGTCCATTTACTTCTATTCTGCCGAATCTCAATACCTATTACGACTTGGAGTCTGATGATATGTCGTATGACTCAGGCATTGCTATTGATGGCTATGAGGCGATTTGGGGACGTGCACAACTGGTCTTTTCTCACGATTCGGCATCATTGCCTGAACCTCCTATGAATTACAGAGCATTGATGGATTGGGCAAAAGAGAATCCTGGCAAATTTACTTTCCCCAAAATTCCTGATGACTTTGTAGGGACTGCATTTTTTCGAAATGCATTTTACGAGCTGACTGGAGAAAAAGAAATTTTTCAAACGGATATGACAGAAACTGAGTTCAAGAGTCTTGCGCAACCAGTAATTGCGTACTTTAATGAACTCAGTCCATATCTATGGAACAAAGGTGAATCCTATCCTGCTTCACAAGCTCAGTTGGATGAGCTCTTCAAAAATGGTGAAATAGAAATGACAATGGGTTTTGAAATGGGTAAGACAGCTGGATTGATTGCATCTAAAGTATATCCTGAAACTGTGGACACATTTGTATTCGATACAGGAACTTTGGGGAATTCACATTATTTGGCCATTCCTTTCAACAGTCCCGAACAGGCTGCAGCATTACTTGTTATTGATTATCTGCAAAGTCCTGAAGCTCAGCTTGAAAAAATGAAGTCTGAAGTATGGGGAGATATGCCGGCATTTGATGTCAATCGTCTGAGTGAAGCTCAGAAAAACGAACTTGCTTCAATGGAAAACAGCCCAGGCAGTTTGAGTATCGACGAATTGACCGGCAATAGATTACCTGAAATGAAATCACAATACATTCAATGGATTAAAAAAATATGGACTGAAGATGTAATCAAAACTGATTGAATAAGCAGGTGTAGTGATGACAAGTGAGAAAAAAATGAAACTGTTGTTGGTGGGAGGTGGACATGCTCATGTCCACCTCATAAAAAAAATCAGAAAAACCAAGAATGCTTTCTATGACGTGACAGTGATTTCCAAAGGGGAGAGACAATACTATTCTGGGATGGCTTCTGGTTATCTGGAGGGATTATATGAGGAAACTGATATTTATTTTGATTTGGAGAGTCTTTGTGATTCTGCTGGCATAGATTTTTTTTGTGACGAAGTGATTCGAGTGGATAAAGATAAAAAAATTATCGAAACCAGTAATGGTATGATTATGAAGTATGATGTGATCTCATTTGATATAGGCTCAGATTTGGCTGGAAGAGAAATCGATGGTGTGGATAATTTCTCACATAAAATTAAACCACTGGGAAATTTGAAGGAAATCAGGTCCATTTGTGAGACAATGTTACAAAATTCTGCAAAAATAGTCATTGTTGGAACAGGGGCAGCAGGTATGGAGATTGCACTTGCAATTAAAAACTTGTCTGATAAGAAAAATAAAAAATATAATATAACCATGATAGGCTCAAGCAATGAAGTTCTTAAAGGGTATGATCAGAAAATGAAGATACTTGGTCTCAACGTCTTAGAAAAATCAAAAATCAATTTAGTCATGAATGAACGTGTCAAAACTGTGGATCCCTTAAAA
>JAWSUW010000038.1:0-23145 GCA_033549245.1 Bacillota bacterium
GTATGGCTTTCTTTCACCTTGTGGTCTGTTTGGATCGTAAGGTTTTCTTTCGCCTTGCGGTCTGTTTGGATCATAAGGTTTTCTTTCGCCTTGCGGTCTGTTCGGATCATAAGGTTTTCTTTCGCCTTGCGGTCTGTTTGGATCGTAAGGTTTTCTTTCACCTTGTGGTCTGTTCGGATCATAAGGTTTTCTTTCACCTTGTGGTCTGTTTGGATCATAAGGTTTTCTTTCGCCTTGTGGTCTGTTTGGATCATAAGGTTTTCTTTCGCCTTGTGGTCTGTTCGGATCGTATGGCTTTCTTTCGCCTTGCGGTCTGTTCGGATCATAAGGTTTTCTTTCGCCCTGTGGTCTGTTTGGATCGTAAGGTTTTCTTTCGCCTTGCGGTCTGTTCGGATCATAAGGTCTTCTTTCACCTTGAGGTCTATTGGAATCATAAGGTTTATTGCGATTGCGTTCTTCCTCTTTGATTTCCTTTGTTCTATCATAGATAATTTTGTTATGCTTTTTTTCCTCTACCGGTTTCGACTCTGACGCAGGCTTGCTTTCAGTTGAAGGCTTTGCTTCTGCTGATGGCTTTGCATCTGTTTGAGTTCTAGACTCCGTAGAAGGTTTGTCTGTTTTCTTTGAAAAACGTCCTTTAAGTTTTGTTATCTCATCATTTTCAAGTGTGCTCATATGGTTTTTTACATCCATGCCGAGCTTTGAAGCTGAATCGATAAGTTCTTTACTGGGTATGTTTAATTCCTTGGCCAATTCATGGATTCGGGTTTTTGACATAGCTTCACCTCCGAATTATAGAGCATCCAATTTTTCAATTATAGCTCTAGAAAATTTTTTGTTTGTTACACCGAACAGTCCGTAGTTGTCTTTGCCAATCGCTTTTGACAATGACTCCTTATTTGAAAATACTTTATATACAACACTCTCAGATTCACATAAACGCTTCATTCTGTACTGAGTCGTTTCATTTAAGTCTTCAGCAATGATTAGGAGAGATACTCTTTTGGATTTGATTCCTTCTTCACAAAGTGTCTCACCAATTGTTAAATTTCCGGCCTTTCTTGCCAAACCTAAAAGTGATAAAACATTATTCATGGTCATCCAACCTTTCCTTAAGTGCTTCAAACACAGAGTCATCGATTTTACTTTCGAGTGCTCTGTTAAAAGCATTTTTCTTGATGGCTAGATCAAAACATTTGCGATCTTTACAAATATAAGCCCCTCTTCCGTTAGCTTTGCCTGTAAAGTCGACAGAAACTTCTCCGTCTTTGTTTTTGACCACTCTTATTAATTCTTTCTTAGGTTTTTGAATACCACAACCAATACACTTTCTCATTGGTATTTTTTTCATTGGGCATCATCTCCATATACATCTTCATATTCACCAATATCTTTAAGATATGCAATATATTGAGTCTCACTTTTGATGTCAATTTTCCAACCTGTCAGCTTAGCAGCAAGTCTTGCGTTCTGACCTTCTTTTCCAATTGCAAGAGACAATTGGTAATCAGGAACCACGACAAGAGCAGAGTTGTCATCTTCATCCACTTCAACTCGCATAACTTTGGATGGGTTGAGTGCATTTGAAATCAAGATGGCTGGATTTTCGTTCCATTCAATGATATCTATTTTTTCACCCTGTAATTCCTCAACAATATTTTGAACACGATGACCTTTTGGACCGACACATGCACCTACAGGATCTAAATCTGGATTGCTTGAGTATACGGCAATCTTTGTTCTGGATCCTGGCTCACGGGAAATGCTTTTAATTTCAACTTCGCCATCATAAATTTCAGGCACCTCGAGTTCAAATAAACGCTTGACCAGACCCGGATGAGTTCTAGAAACAAATATTTGTGGTCCTTTGGTGGAATTCTTGACTTCGGTGATTACCGTTTTGATTCTAGCTCCCTGAATATATTCCTCATGTGGAATTTGCTCATTTGCAGCCATAAGTGCTTCAGTTCTTCCTAGGGTAATATATACAATACCTTTGGAAACTCTATGGATCACTCCGTTGACAATCTCACTTTCTCTACTTGAGAATTCATCGTAGATGACACCGCGCTCAGCTTCTCTGATTTTCTGTACCACAACTTGTTTGGCAGATTGAGCGGCGATCCTTCCGAAATCCTTAGGAGTCACTTTTTCTCTTAGCACATCTCCACTTTCATACTCGGGATTGATCGCTTTTGCTTCCTCAAGTGAAACTTGGGTTGCTTCATCAATCACTTCATCAACAATCAATCTTATGGAATAGACTGTAATATCTCCAGTTTCTCTGTTGAGTTCAACTTCGACATTATGTGTCGCACCAAAGTTATTTTTATAGGCTTTGACCATCGCATCTTCGATTACATCAAAAAGCATATCAATAGATAATCCCTTTTCCTTCTCAAGCTGTTCTAAAGCGAGTAATAATTCAGTTTTCACTGTTCTCCCTCCTCTTCGATATCTTCGATGTCTTCAAAATCGACTACCAATTTTGTCAAAGCTACTTTACTCTTTGAAATCTCAACACGTCCAAGTGCATCGTTTTCTATGACAATTTGGTCATCAACCATGCCGATCAATTTTCCGATGATCAATTTTTGTCCTTCAAACGGTTGGAATAGTTTCAGTTGAACTTTGCTTCCCTTAAAACGCTCAAATTCTTTGTCTTTTTTGAGTGTTCGTTCAATTCCTGGGGATGTGACTTCAAGGAAATATTGTTCCTCAATAGGATCAGCTGCATCCAGTTTCTTATTGAGATATTGGCTCACTAATTGACAATCGTCAAGTGTTACTGCATCTTCTTTGTCAATTGTGACGCGCAAATATCTGTAAGGGCCTTCCTTGACAAATTCGACATCAACAAGTTCGAGACCGAATTGGCCTATGTAGGGTGTCAAGATATCATCAACAACGTCTACAACTCTTTTCTTTTTCATGTTTCACCTGCTTTCAAAATAATCCATAATAGTCCTATGCAATAACAAAGAGTGGGAAATACCCCACTCCTGTTGTCATTCTCTATTCACATAGATATTATAACACATTTGCCTGTATTATGCAAACGAGAATAGGGACAGCTGATTGTCCTCAGGCATTGAATCGAAGCATCCGTGAACCTTCATTGCCTCAATCACGGTTTTCGACACCCGAGTGAGTCTTTGGAAGTCTTCTATGGATAAAAACTCTTCATTTTCATCTCTGATTGCAGCGATACTCACAGCTGTGGATGCACCTACACCTTGAAGTGCCAAAAACGGTGGTAAAATCTTTCCATCTTTGATCTTGAATTGTTCCGCATCAGAGTGCTCAATACTGATTTTCATGAAGCTGAGTCCTCTGGAGTACATCTCATCTGCAATTTCAAGAATGGAGAATAAATCCAATTCCTTTTTAGTCGGTTTTTCCATTTTCTCAATTTCTTTCATCTTAGCTCTGACGACTTCGCTTCCCTTACAAATCAGATCTGCATCAAAGTCATCGACTTTTGTGGAAAAATAAGTCGCGTAAAAAGCTAATGGATGATGCACTTTGAAATATGCAATCCGCACCGACATCATAACGTATGCCACGGCATGTGCCTTAGGAAACATGTACTGAATCGTCTGACACGAATTGATGTACCAATCGGGAACTTGATTGCTTTTCATCACCGCAATGTCATCAGGTTTAAGACCTTTGCCCTTTCGAACATTTTCCATGATTTTGAAAGATGTAAGCGGCTCGAGATTCATTTTAATGAGGTAGTTCATAATGTCATCTCGCGTTGCGATAACGTCTTTAATGGTCACCACGTTACCCCTCACCAAATCTTGAGCATTGTTGAGCCATACATCTGTACCATGAGACAACCCGGAAATTCTGACAAGGTCGGAAAAGGTTTTGGGATCTGTATCTTTAAGCATCTGTCTAACAAATTTGGTTCCGAATTCCGGTATTCCCAGACTTCCTATATCCAGTGAATAACTTGGATCGGTAATGCCGAGTGATTCAGTGCTCGTGAATATTTTCATGGTATCCGGATCATCAAGGGGGATCTCAAAAACGTTGACTCCCGTCAAAGCATCAAGATATTTGATGATCGTCGGAACGTCGTGCCCGAGTATATCGAGTTTCAATAGCCTTCCGCTGATGGAATGGTAATCAAAATGAGTTGTGATGACATCGGAATTCACATCGTTGGCCGGATATTGAATTGGACAAAACTCGTGGATATCATTGGTCTCAGGAACAACCATGATACCACCAGGATGTTGTCCTGAACTTCTCTTGATACCAGTAAGTCCTTGGGACAACCTTTCAACTTCATATCTGTGAATTTCCTCATTACGTTCCTCAAAATACTTTTTGACATAACCATAAGCGGTTTTATCGGCAATGGTGCCTATCGTACCAGCCTTGAATGTTTTGCCTTTACCAAACAGTACCTCACAATATTTGTGTGCATTGGCTTGATAAATGCCTGCAAAGTTAAGGTCGATATCAGGCTCTTTATCTCCATCGAAACCGAGAAAAGTCTCAAATGGAATATCATGACCTTCTTTAGTCAGTTTATTACCACAATCAGGACAAATTCGGTCAGGCATATCAACACCCGCTCCAAATTTTCCGTCAGTATGGAACTCTGAAAATTTACAATTACTACAGATGTAGTGTGGTGGCAAAGGATTAACTTCTGTAATATCACTCATAGTGGCAGCGAACGATGATCCTACCGATCCACGTGAACCAACTAGAAAACCATCTTCTAGAGACTTCGCAACCAACTTTTGAGCGATGATATACATGACCGCATAACCATTTCCAATAATTGAATTGAGTTCACGCACAAGACGGGATTCAACAATCTCAGGGAGTTCGTCTCCATAAATACGTTTCGCTTTGGCCATACACATTGTTCTAAATTCTTCATCTGCGCCTTCAATTACAGGAGGAAATGTACCTTTTGGTACTGGCAATACATAATCACACATTTTTGCTATGAGCTGTGTATTTTCAATGACCACTTCTTTCGCACGATCACCAAGATATGAAAATTCGTCAAGCATTTCATCAGTTGTCTTAAGATAAAGTGGTGCTTGGTTATCCGCATCAGAAAAGCCATTTCCTGCCATTAGAATACGCCTGTATACTTCATCTTCAGGATCAAGGAAGTGAACATCTCCTGTAGCGACAGTGAGTTTGCCTAGTTCATCACCAAGCTCCAAAATCGATCTATTGATTTCCTGAAGTTCAGATTTGTCCTTGACGCGCCCATTACTGATCATAAACCCATTGTTTCCAGTAGGTTGAATCTCAAGATAATCATAGAATTTAGCGATTTCTACGAGCTGCTCTCTCGGTAGATTGTTCATATATCCTTTGAATAGCTCACCAGACTCACATGCACTGCCTATAATCAGTCCTTCACGTTTCTCAAGGAGCAAACTTTTTGGAACTCTTGGCTTTCTATAGTAAGTGTTTAAATTGGAATGTGAGACTATCTCATACAGATTCCTAAGCCCCTTTTGATTCTGAGCCAATATGATGACATGAAACATTTCTCTCATTGAAAAATCAAAGTTGAGTCTTGCGTAATCATTGATGGATTTGACGTCTTCTATGCAATTTTCCTTTAACATCTCAAAAAACTTCATTAGAACACGGCTAGTGGCTTCTGCATCTGAAACAGCTCTGTGGTGATCGGTCAATACTATCTTGAGGTGCTTGGTGACCGCCTTGAGATTGTGTTTTTTTATACCTGTCAGCAGTAGTCTACTCAGAGACAAAGTGTCGAGGATCAAAGATTCAAATGGCAAACTCATCAAAGAACAATAATATCGGATGAATGAACAATCAAAAGTTGCATTATGCGCCGCGACAGGTAGTCCGTCGACAAACTCCATGAATTTTGGTAAAACTTCCTCGAGCGTTGGCATGTCGCTGACCATTTCGTCAGAAATTCCAGTCAACTCGGTTATAATTGCAGGGATATTGCGTTTAGGATTAATCAACTGGCTAAACCGATCAACGACTTCACCTTTTTTGACTTTGACAGCTCCAATTTCAATTATGGTGTCATTGTTATATGAAAAACCAGTGGTTTCAATATCAAAAATTACGAAGGTCTCATCAAGCGAATACGGGGTTGCATCTTTAATAATGTCATTCATGTCATCGATAAGATAACCTTCAAGTCCATAAATGATCTTAATGTCATCGTCTGCTTGCGATGCTGCATCAGGAAACGCCTGAAGCACGCCATGATCAGTGATTGCAATAGCAGGATGTCCCCAATTGATTGCAGTCTGAACCAATTTCTTGACAGGCGTGATACCATCCATTTCACTCATATTGGTATGCAAATGCAGTTCAACACGTTTATCGGTGGCTAAATCCATCCGTTTTTCTTCCACTTTTCCTGTGTTGATGGAGACTATGTTGAGCACTTGCTCCTTGTCAAAGGTATCAAACCGGTTGATGCCCTCAACAATATACCAATTGCCTTTTTTTAGTTCGGGTTCAAGTTCTTCAAACTCTTTCTTCTTGAGAAATGCTTTACAAGCTATCGCATTGGTCAAATCAGAGAGAAACATTTTGAGAATATATTTGCCACCTTTGATTTCTCTGGAATCGTATGAAATCAACTTCCCTTCAATGGCGTAAGTCTCTTCTTCCATATGGATATCAATGATTTTTGTGAAACTTCTTTTGATTTTGTTTCTAAAAAGAATATTTGTTTTCTTTTTGCCGGAATCCACTTCACTTTTTTCTTTGATGGTTTCCATCTCTTCATTGAATGCTTGTGTTGATGACGCAACTATATTTTCAATGGCTTCTTCCTGAGATTTTTCAAAATCTTCAATCCCTTCGAATGCCTCTTTCGCCGAATAGGTTGTGATTGGAAATACTGCCTTAAGGTTCTTTTCGCAAATGGTTTCTATCATTTTATCGGTTTCATACTGATAAAATGTGCTTTCAAAACCCTTATCTTCAAATTCAATATGAATGGTTTCATCTGGAAAAGAAACTTTTGATCTGCGCAAGATACTCGCAACCGCAGGATTTTTACGCTTGATTACACTCAGAATGTTGTCCCAATGCTCACCCACTCCTGTAGTTAGAGGCTTGAAATCAACAGAAATATCAAATTGTTCAATGAAACTCAGGGTTTGTCGCAATGAGTTTTTTAAATTCTCAATGGCTTCCCCCGAGATCACATGATTCGTTTTAAGATCAATATTCAACAAAGAATCATTTTTATGAAATGCAATTCTTCTTATTTCAAACTGATTGGTTTTCAATGATTGTTGTATCAATTGATTAAAAGGTATTCGATCCATTTAATCACCTTTCTTTTAGAGGGTTTCTATTGCCTTCATTACAGCATCGATAATTTCATTTTCTTTGAACTTTTGAACCACGATGCCTTTTTTAAATAACAGGAATTCACCTTTGCCACCTGCGATTCCTAAATCAGCTTCTTTGGCTTCTCCTGGACCGTTGACAGCACAGCCCATCACCGCTAAAGTGATATCCTTGTCTATGCCCTTCACACGTTCTTCAAGTAGATTAGCGATTTTCACCAGATCCACTTCGGTACGTCCACATGTAGGACATGATATGATTTTTATGCCAAAGGATCTTAATCCTAATGATTCCAGTATTTTTTTTGCTACTTTTATCTCTTCGACCGGAGGTCCAGTAAGAGATACTCTGATTGTACTTCCGATACCTTCATAGAGCATGATTCCAATACCAATGGAAGATTTTACAGTACCCGAAAACAAAGTTCCAGCCTCAGTGATGCCAAGGTGAAGCGGATAGTCCACCATTTCATCGAGCAAGTGGTAAGCCTTGACAGTCAATCCTATATCTGAAGACTTAATTGAAATAACAATATCATAAAAGGATAAGCTTTCAAAAATTCTAACATGTCTCATCGCACTTTCCACTAGAGCTTCAGCAGTCACTCCGCCGAATTTCTCGAGTAGATCCTTCTCAAGAGAACCACCATTGACTCCGATTCTTATTGGAATTCTCTTGGCCTTTGCGACTTCCACCACTTTTTCCACTCGATCGATGCCACCGATATTACCCGGATTGAGTCTGATTTTATCGACACCCCGGTTCATCGCTTCAATCGCAAGCCTATAGTCAAAATGGATATCAGCAACAAGTGGTATGTTAATTCGGCTTTTTATTTCTGATATCGCCTCAGCTGCTTTCATATCTGGAACAGCAACACGAACAATCTCACAGCCTTCACTTTCAAGTTCGAGAATTTGTGCGACTGTTGCATCGACATCTTCTGTTTTAGTGTTTGTCATAGACTGAATAAGGACTGGATAGCCACCACCGATAGCCACATTACCAATCTCAATAACGCGTTTTCTATTCATAAATACTCCTATAAATTACTGATATCTCTAAATACCAAGAACACCATCAGCGCCATCAAAATGACAATACCAACAAAGTGAACATAGCCTTCTTTTTCACGATCAATTGGTTTGCCTTTAATCATCTCAATAATCACAAATACTATTCTACCACCGTCGAGCGCTGGAAATGGCAGTAAATTAACGATTCCAAGGTTGATTGAAATGTAAGCGGCAATAAACAATAGGTTCCAAAAACCTTGTTCAGAAGCTTGGCCTATGATTGAAACAATACCAACAGGACCAACAAGTTCACCTTGAACTTCTTTTGAGCCGAGCTGTGTAAAGAACTTGAAGATGTCAGTAAAGAACATTTTGAACTGATCCCAAGCGACTCCAAGGGATTTATCCACTCTTTTTTCAAGCATGGTCTGAACGCCGACCTTATAATTCCCATCAGGGCCAAGTTCAGGCAACATTTCCAAGATTACATTCAACTCATCGTCACGTTCAACTACTACAGTTATTTTTTCGCCATTGCTTTCATTGATTCCATTGATTACCTGTTCCCAAGTCGTGATCTCGACTCCGTCGATTTCCACGATTCTATCTCCAGACAACATCCCAGCGCTTTCGGCAGGCATATCTTCAATAACTGCTTCTATTCTATTGGAAGCTGAGCCCATACCGAACATGATGATGACCAAAAGTACATATGCGAGTACAAAATTCATTGTCGCACCTGCTACCAGCACCATAAATCTTTGATAGGGTTTCTTATTTGAAAAACTTCTAGGGTCTTCAGAAGCTTCATCTTCACCTTCCATTTTAACAAATCCACCCAGCGGAAAAACACGAAGTGAATATAAAGTTTCAGGACCTTGCCATTTTACAATTTTAGGTCCCATTCCTATTGAAAATTCATGAATTTTGATACCGTTCAAACGTGCTGTGACAAAATGGCCCAATTCATGTGCAATAACGATAATACCGAATACAAATACAAAGCTGACAATTGTCATCCACATATGATTACCTCTCAATTCTACTTTTTAATTAGTGACCTGATGTATATTCTAGTCTGTAAGTCAGTTTCCAGAATGTCCTCAAGTTTAGGATTATCAATGTTCTTAAACGTTTTTAGTGCGTTTCCGATGTAATCGGAAATATCATAAAATTTGATTTGATCCTTCAAATAAGCTTCCACTAGGATTTCATTCGCAGCATTCATTATAGTTGGCATGATGCCACCCATATCGAGAGCATCCATTGCGATTTTGAGGCAGGGAAAACGATCATAATCCGGTTTATCAAATGTGAGGGATGCAATTTCATTGAAATCGAGTGCATTCACATCATTTGAATATCTTTCAGGATAGTCTAGCGCATATATGATCGGCACACGCATATCAGGAACACCAAGCTGTGCAACTATAGAGTGATCTTTGAACTGAACCATGGAATGTATGATGCTTTGAGGATGCACCAAAACTTCGATTTGACTGGCAGGTACACCGAAAAGCCAATGAGCTTCTATGAACTCCAGGCCTTTGTTCATCAGTGTGGCTGAATCGATTGTGATCTTTCTACCCATTGTCCAGTTTGGATGTTTCAATGCTTCAACTGCTTTTTTGTTGATAATATCTGATTTTGAAAAGTTACGGAATGCTCCACCTGATGCCGTTAGGATCAGTTTATCCACCGTACTCTTATTCTCACCGTTAAGACATTGAAATATAGCACTATGCTCACTATCTACAGGTAAAATTTCAACATTGTTTTTAGCTGCTAACGGCATTATGATTTCCCCTGCGGTCACAAGGGTTTCCTTGTTTGCAAGAGCAATCGTCTTTTTAGATTTTATGGCTTCTATAGTCGGTTCAAGTCCAATATTGCCTACAACAGATGTTAATACAATATCAACTTCAGGATGTGAAACGAGTTCAAGCATGCCTTTCATCCCTGAAAGGACTTTAATCATAGTATGTGACAGGGCTATCTTCAGCGGCTTCCACATAGACTCGTCATGAACCACAACAAATTTTGGTTGAAATTCCAGTGATTGTTCAATAATCTTATCTATGCTCGTGTTGCAAGTCAAGCCAAATACTTCAAACCTTTTAGAACTCCTGATTATATCCAGCGCTTGTGTGCCAATGGATCCTGTGGATCCAAGTATGACTATCTTTTTCATATTATGCTCCATATAAAAATAAGCTTATAAATTATAAGCTTGAGTAATCTCATTTAATTATACCAGTACAGTACGGATGTATCCATATAGGACTATAAAATAATAAACCAATGGTAACGTAATCAATAAACTGTCGAAACGGTCCAAAACACCACCGTGACCAGGCATGATTTTACCAAAATCCTTAATCTCAAATACTCGTTTTATCTTAGAGGCAATAAGGTCACCTACCTGTGACAACATACTACCTACCAAGCCTAAGAATATTGCAAAAATCTGAAAATCAGGATTCCAGATGCGGGCATATATAAAACTGAAAATCAAACATGCAACAATACCACCAATTGATCCTTCCACAGTCTTATTCGGACTTACCGAAGGAATGAGAGGCGTCTTTCCAATCAACTTTCCGGTGAGATACGCAAACGTATCCGTTATAAAAGCTATTATAAAAGGATACCATATAAAAAAGTTGTTATCCACCTCTGAAATCATGATTATATGTGAAAGTGCAAATGTCACATAAAAGAAACCTATGAAAGTTATTGCCGAACCCATTATATCCTGTTTCGTGAACACTGTAAGGGCCATGATGAAAAATAAAAACAATGCTATTAGAAAAGTGAAATAATCACTGGAAAAATTGGCGAAGTAACCTAAAAACCATGCCGCCGTCACTATGTATCCAGCATATTTGACGGGTTGATATTTTTTTGAAAATGCCTTATAGAATTCATAAAGGCCGATTAGACTGAGTAGAAAAGTACTGACATACAAAGATATGCCACCAGTCAATAAAACAAAAAACAATATTGGCAAAGCTATTATTGCTGATATGACTCTGGTTTTCATATTGCTCTCCTCAAAGTGCTCCAAAACGTCGGTTTCTTTCCTGATACAAATGAATCGCTTTTTTATAGACTTCTTCATTGAAATCCGGCCAGAAAAGAGGCTCGAAAATAAATTCTGTGTATGCAAGTTGCCACAACAAAAAGTTGCTAAGTCGCTGTTCTCCACTGGTCCTTATGAGCAGGTCCGGGTCTGGCATACCATTAGTATATAAATAATTGGAAAAAAGTGATTCACTCACATCGTCTATTCCAAATTTATGTTCATCATAATCAGTCAACATGGATTTGACAGCATGAATGATTTCATTTCTGCCGCCATAATTGAGAGCCAAATTGAACTGCATGCCATCATTTTCCTTTGTTTTCTCAATTGCACCAACAACCTCAACTCTAGCATATTCAGGAAGTCCATCAATATCTCCAAAAACATTGACTTTGATATTATTTTGATGAATCTCCTCAATCTCAGAATGCACAAATTTGACGAGCAATTTCATGAGACCTGTAACTTCTTCATTTGGACGATTCCAGTTCTCAGTTGAAAAAGCATAAAAAGTGATATATTCGATCCCCATATTTTGGCTTGCTTTGACAATTTTCTTGATGGTTTCTGTTCCTGCATTATGCCCCATCAGTCGAGGTAAGCCTCTTTTCTTTGCCCATCTACCGTTACCATCCATAATGAAAGCGACATGTTTCGGAATAGGTTGTCATTAATCTCGATTTTCTTTTTAAAAAACATAGGCACCTCAAATGGACGCCCTCCTTACAGGAGGGCTCCATAAAATTAGACTTCCATTATTTCTTCACTTTTCTTGGCAATAACTGCATCAATCTTTACGACTTGCTCATCAATCATTTTTTGAACTTCTTTTTCTGCTGATGTGAGTTCGTCTTCAGAAATTTCTTTTCCCTTTTCCATTTTTTTCAAATGGTCTATTGCATCTCTTCTTTCATTTCTAAGTGCGACTTTTGAATCTTCTCCAAGTTTTTTGACTGTCTTGACTAAATCTTTTCTACGCTCTTCAGTCAACATAGGAATGATCAATCTGATTACTTTACCATCATTGCTTGGGTTGATACCAAGATCTGCGATTTGAATCGCTTTTTCGATATCTTTTAAAATAGATCCATCATATGGTTGAATTTGAATGATTCTTGGTTCAGGGACAGAAATACTTGCGAGCTGTTTAATAGGTGTCTCGGCACCATAATACTCAACTCTGACTTTGTCCAAAATCAAAGGATTTGCACGTCCGGCACGGATGTGGTTCAATTCATCTTTGAGTACATTTAAGGTTTTTTCCATTTTTTCTTGTAATAAATCGTGAACTTGGTTTCTCATATTTGTACCTCCTCAATTATTGTTCCAACATTTATTCCAGAACATGCTTTCAATATGTTCTCGGGAACATTCAAGTCAAATACTGCAATTGGAATATGATTGTCCATACATAGTGTGATAGCTGTAAAATCCATTACACCTAATTTTTGACTGAGCACATCAGAATATGTCAATCGGTCATATTTTTTGGCATTCGGATTAAGTGCCGGATCACAGTCGTATACACCATCAACTCTTTTTGCCAATAATATAAGTTCCGCATCCATTTCTGCGGCTCTCAACGCTGCTGTTGTATCAGTTGAAAAAAACGGGCTTCCAGTACCGGCACCGAAAATTACCACAGTGCCTTCGCTAAGATATGTCACAGCCTTTTCGCGATTGTAATCATCGGCGAGTGGTGACATGGAAATCGCACTCATCAACTTGTTCTTGACACCCAGAAACTTAAGGGCATCAGCCATTGCAAGTGAATTCATTACTGTACCCATCATGCCCATATAATCTGCAGTGGTTCTTTCCATCTTCTTGCTGGTTCTACCTCTCCAAAAATTTCCTGCACCAATGACGAGGCCGACCTCAACACCATGATCTGTCATCTTTTTTATGGTTTGTGCCACATTTGAAACCACTTCAGCATCAATTCCAGTACCTTTTTTTCCAGCAAGCACTTCTCCGCTTAACTTAAGAATTACCCTTTTATATTTTAGCTCCAATGCAACAACCTCCATTCAATTCTATTCTACAGTAATTTACATACCCATTCAAATATTTTTTCCTTAAAAAAGAGAACACAAAAGTGTTCTCCTGAAATTTTATGGATTTTTAATTAGCCTTTCAATTGTTTAGCAACTTCCTCAGCGAAATTTTCTGATTTTTTCTCTAAACCTTCGCCAACTTCAAAACGTGAGAATCTTCTGATTGAAAGATTTTCACCAATCTTAGCGATTTTTTCTTTTAACAATTGATCAACAGTTTTGTCTGGATCTTTAATGAAAGGTTGCTCCAAAAGACAAACTTCTTTATAGTATTTAGCAATTCTACCTTCAACCATCTTATCAACGATTTGAGCAGGTTTTCCTTCATTTAATGCTTGATTTCTAAGAATTTCCTTTTCAGCTTCGATTGCTTCTTGTGGAACGTCTTCAATTCTAACATAAGTAGGGTTTGAAGCTGCTACTTGCATTGCAACGTCTCTACCGAACTCTTGGAACTCAGCATTTTTAGCAACGAAATCTGTTTCGCTGTTAATTTCAACGATAACACCAATTCTACCACCGTGAATATATGAAGCGATAATACCTTCAGATGCGATTCTGTCCATCTTCTTCGCAGCTTTGGCAATCCCTTTTTCTCTTAAGTATTTGATTGCCTCTTCCATGTTGCCATCAGTTTCAACAAGAGCTTTCTTGCAGTCCATCATGCCTGCGCCAGTTGATTCTCTTAATTCTTTTACCATCTGAGCTGTAATAGCCATTTTGTATCCTCCTTAAAATCAATTGTATTCATCTTAAAAAAGGTAAGAGATCGACTCTTACCTCTTTGAACTTCACTTTAATTATGCTTCAGTTGCTTCTGTTTCAGCAGGAACATCAGTCAATTGCTCGCCTTGTCTAGCTTCAATGATAGCGTCAGCCATTTTTCCAGCGATCAACTTGACAGCGCGGATTGCGTCATCGTTACCTGGAATTACGTAATCAACTTCGTCTGGATCACAGTTTGTGTCTACGATAGCAACAACTGGGATACCAAGTACTTTTGCTTCTTTGATTGCAATTCTTTCTTTCTTTGGATCAACAACAAAGATTGCGCTTGGAAGTTTAGGCATATCTTTGATACCGCCTAAGAATTTTTCGAGCTTTTCTTTGTCCGCTCTTAATTTAAGAACTTCTTTTTTAGGAAGTGCTTCGAAAGTACCGTCGTTTTCCATTCTTTCGAGTTTGAACAACAAATCGATTCTCTTCTTGATTGTTTTGTAGTTTGTAAGCATTCCACCCAACCATCTTTGGTTGACGAAATACATACCAGCTCTTCTCGCTTCAGTTTCGATAGCTTCTTGAGCTTGTTTTTTAGTACCAACGAACAATACTGTACCGTTTTCTTCTGCAACGCTTCTGATGAATGCATATGCATCTTCAACTTTACCTACAGTTTTTTGAAGGTCGATGATATAGATACCATTTCTTTCTGTGAAGATGTATTCAGCCATTTTAGGGTTCCATCTTCTTGTCTGGTGACCAAAGTGTACACCAGCTTCTAGTAATTCTTTCATTGAAATTACTGACATGTTGTGTTCCTCCTCGTTTTTTAATAACCTCCTCACCTTTCATCTTTCATAAGGACCCATCGGGCAACCCCTTCTGAAATTGAAGTGAGTGTGTTTTAATTACCTTTGACATTATAACATAGCATAGTCAAAAGCACAACATCATTTTACTGTTTCAAACGCAGTAATAGTTGGACCTCTCCTACACCCATATCAAGATCTTTGGCAATTTGTGCAATGGGAATTCCGCGACTTCTAAGCCTGATGATTTCACTTCGCTTATCAATTTTTTCCTCATGAATCTCTCGTTCGATTACAGTATCATTTTTTTGATCTTTGAGTTGAGTCATAACCTTTATGTTTTCTTCTATCGCATTCACTGTGGGCTTTGTTTTCTCTGAAAAACGTTGTTGCATTAGATTCAGTGTTTCGTTTAAATCTTGAATTTCCTTTTCATGCAAGCTATACTTACCTTCCAAATCCTGTGCTATATCATAAAATGCGGTATTCATTTCATCGATCGACAGTTGAAGATTTTCGAGCAATTGAAACAAATCCGCATCTTTATAGACTCTTGATTGTTCAATCATCTGGGCTTGGCTATTTACAGCTTTATTGAATTCCCTTCTTATCATGAAAAGTGAACTGATCACAAGAATCAGTCCAATGACAATACTTACAAAATACATATCACACCTTCATATCAAAATGTATACCGAGAGGTTCAAGTTTTTTGACGACTTCTTTTTCCTCTTCCATGATATGCCCATCTTCATCTTTGAATTTCCCACTTTGTTGATTGCCACTTTTTGATTTTTTTTGTTCATCATCCTTAAGCTTTTTGAGCTCTGTCTTTTCAGTGTTGTTGACTCTCTGATTGTCTCTCAGAGTGGTTTGTCTGTTCTGCATTTGGGCTTGCTGAAGTTCATTGTCCTGCTTACTGACAACGCTTTGTTTGGCGGGATGAATCTCTTGAGTTTTGTGAACTACGATTTGCATATCCACTGGTCTGATTCCCATAACTTACCTTCCCCTACAGATTTAATAGCCTGTTACGACAATTTCCCCTCTATCCTTTGTTATGATCGAATGAGACAAAGCATACTTGACATAATAGTTGCCATTGCCGATTTTGACTCTGGTTCCAGGAAAAATCGTATTGGCTTTGAGCTGAGCTCCTCGAATATTATTGACGAGTTCATTTAACATTTTAAGGCGAAGACGTTTTTCTGAGAGTTCAGTATCCATTTTTATGAAATTGGCACTATACTTACCGTACATGAAAACCGATCTTTGGTCTTCAGGATCCATATCAATTTTGGCTTTTAAAAGCTTAACAGATTTTTCTAGTTTATCATGCATATCAATAAGCTCTCTGACTTCTGTGGTGAGTGCCTTTAGTTCTTCAATGGTTTCAATGTCCACACCAAGTTTAATAGATGTTATGATCCCCATCTCCGAGCCAACTGTGTTGGCTTCTATGTCCGATTTGGAAGTAATTTCCCCTCCTACAATCAAACCTTTCTTTCCTTTTACAACCACACGACCGTCACATTTGACATTGCTGTTCATTATTGCACTGGCTTCAATGTTGCCCCTGACATATACATCTGCAGAATTGATGAAATTGACCGTCAAATCTCCACTACACTTGATTTCTGCCTTGTCATGACCTTGGATCCCCCGTGATATGACCATGTTGCCACCAGCTATCAATTTGGCGCCTTCAACTACTCCGTTGATAATCAAATCACCATCACATTCAACAGAATATCCGTTGGTGACATTGCCATTGATGATGACTTGCCCTTGAAATGTAATATTACCGGTCTCAACACCGACATCCGTTTTAATCTCGAGAGACTTGATTACAGAAATTCTATCGTTGTCATATACTATCGTTCCATCTGCATCTGCAATGGCAGAGAGTCCATCTGCACTAAAACGCATATTTTTTCCGATTTTTAAAACCACTTCTTTGCCGTCACGGCCTTTGATGATTTTTCCAGTGACAGTCGTACCGTTTTTACCTTTTGTAGGGGGGGTTTTGACGGCAAGTATATCCCCTTCGCTGACCAATTCGACAAAACCCATGTTCTTGAAATCGACACGCCCATCATCAAGGATTTGAGGTTTCGCTTTATGCTCCTTACTTACGGTAAAGTCAATTGTTGCATCAGTACCATTTTCGTGAGGAATGCCTTCTGCAATCAGAATATTGAAATCTGATTTGCAAGTTTTGCAAATTTGATCAACAACATTGTGTTTGATCCCAAAGACCACATTCTTCTCTTTGAGTAAATCCAATATTTCCTCAGACTTGATGCTGGTAGTGCTTCCGTTAAACTCTATAGAGAGATAAGCCTTATAATAATCGTCAGATATTCTTATGGTAGCTTCGAATCTTTTGCTTTCATCAGTCATAATAGTCCCCCAAAATATAATCTATATTTATATTGTCGGTAAATATGTATATTTTTATTACTATTATTTTATCACATAATAGAAAATCACAGAAGGTCTGTGATTGAATTGTCGATTTTAAAAAAGATTGTTTAATGAAAGCTTGAGTTTCGATATGGCTTTGGTGTGAATTTGTGAAACTCTAGATTCCGAAATACTTAAGATCTCAGCAATTTCTTTATAAGTGAGTTCTGAGTAATAATAAAGTTGCATGACACGCATTTCTTTTTCAGGTAACTTTTCAATGGTGTTGGCGAGTATTTTTTTGACCTCTTTTTCCACAAATCTGTCTTCAGGTTGAAATTCCACTGTATCGGAAGCAATATCAAAACTCATATTGTCTTCAATTTTTTCCTCAAGTGATACAATGGAATACGTTGTCGCTTCGCCGAGCATTCTATTATATTCATCTAGAGTGAGATTGAGTTCCTCAGCAATCTGTTCATCGGTGAATTCACTTCCATGAATTTTTTGAAGCTTTTGAATGGCTTCTTCAATCTTTTTGTACTTTTGACGAGTGCTTCTTGGGATCCAGTCCATGTGTCTAATCTGATCAATGATCGCACCCCTTATTCGGATATTTGCATAAGTTTCAAACTTGATTTGCTTTTTGTGGTCAAATTTATCAATTGCATCTATAAGACCAATGATTCCATAACTAAGTAAATCATCATATTCAATATGGGCATTATAGCTGGAATATAATCTGCCAGCAATAATCTTTACGAGGGCCACATAATGGATGATGAGTTCGTCTTTAGCCGCTTTGTCATTTAATTCTTTATAATTGATCCAAAGTTGTTCATTGGTCATTTACAACACCTACAATGATTAGATTTCTTTTATGCCTTTACCAGCAGTTTTAATGATGAGTTTACCATTTTCACTAAAAAATTCAATTGTTCGACCGAAATTCCCACCAGTTTCGTCAGACTTGAGTGGAATGCCCATTTCCTTAAGTATAATTCTCACCGCTTCTGCATTTCTTTCACCAATTTTCATGGTTTCGTTTGCTGAAGTAAATGAAAACATTTGCGCTCCTCCTGCGATTTTTGCAGAAATCCTACTTTTCTTTGCGCCCTTAGCTTCCATTTGCTGGATAAGTTCTACGATGGCCGTATCAGCAAATTTGGCTACATTCTCATTTTTTCTGATGGCTTTACTTGATGGTAACATGATATGGGCCATACCAGTCACCTTTGATGACGCGTCATATAAACAAATACCAACACACGACCCTAATCCTAGGGTCGTGAGAGCATCTGGAAATTCAACGACTTTAAGGTCAGCCATACCTACTTTGATCATAGTGCTCATAAAGTCACTCCTAAACTGCCTAATAACACTTCATACGAGTCCATGTCAGGTATAAGGAAAAAATACCCATCAACACTTTTAGCTTCTAGTGTTTCAATAAATTCATTCTGAATAATCAGCACATTGTCACTCATCTGACCAAAGTGAATCGCTGGTACGCTGAGTATCGCTCCAGCCATGTCAATGGCAAGTGCGGGAACGGATATTTTTATTTGAAGATTGGTAAGTCCAGATAACGATGCAATATATGATCCCGCTAATATGTTTCCGATTTCTTTAAGTGCCGAGGTAGTGAATTCATCAAACTCGGAATTATCCCTCGGCATAAGTAGATCTACAAGATTGATAGCTGAAGGCTGATCCAGTACAAACATGATACTTCCATTGATATCTCCTTCAAATTTGAAAAAAATACCGCAAACCACATTTTCAGGACCGCCTAACAGTTCTGGAACTTCATCAAAATCGAGTAATTTGACAACAGGTACTTTCATGTCGATTTTTTTGTTGATCATAGTTGCAAGTGAAGTTGCGGCATTGCCAGCTCCGATATTACCGATTTCTCTTAGGACGTCAAGGATTATACCATTGTTTATCTTATCAAATTCAATGCCCATCTTTCACCTCTATTCAACGTGTTGCTCAATATTTAAGACCTTATACAGATCAATCAACATGATAATGCGACCATTCTTCTTACCGATATTTTTAACAAATTCATTGTCGACATCTTTTCTGACATTAGGAGCATCATCGATTTCATCAGTTGAGATCTGAAGCACTTCCGATGACGAATCCACAAGCATACCGATTTTTAGGTCATCAACATTGACTATGATAATTCTTGATTCATCCGAAGCCACTTTTGGTTCAAGACCAAACCTTGCCCGAAGGTCCACAACAGGAACTATGATTCCTCTTAGGTTGATCACTCCATTCACATAATTCAGAGTATATGGCACTCTCGTGATTGGTAGAACTTTTTCTATATTCTCAACATTGTTTATATCAATGCCATAAAACTCCTGATTGAGTCTGAAAGTTACAAATTCTCTTATTTCACTCATATTATCACCCCTGACTAGAATAATTGGTTCGGATCGACAATCAACGCAACGCTACCATTACCTAATATAGTAGCTCCTGCGATAGCCTTGATACCTGTGAGATATTTGCCAAGGGATTTAATGACGATTTCTTGTTGACCGATGAGTCCATCAACTACAAGACCAGCTTCAACATCTCCCTTTTTAACTATGACAACTATAATCTCATCCAATTCCTCTTTAGTATGATCAATATCAAGTACATGTTTCATTCGGATAATAGGAAGCGTCTTGTTTCTATAAAGTACAACTTCCTGATCTTGAACCATTGTGATATTACGCGACTCAATATTGGTGATTTCTTTGATGTTGTTAAGAGGGATAGCAAATTTTTCCTTATTCAAATTAACCATCAAAGCTTGAATAATAGCAAGTGTAAGAGGCAATCTTATGATGAACTTACTACCTTGACCCAGTGTGGATACAACTTCAACCGTACCGTTGATCGCTTCGATTTTTGATTTGACTACATCGAGTCCAACACCACGTCCGGACAAATCAGTCACTTTATCCACTGTACTGAATCCTGCTTCGAACAACAGATTGATCAGTTCCTTGTCATTCATGATGTCAGCGGTTTCTTTGGTTATGATTTTCTTTTCAACCGCTTTCTTTTTGATGATTTCTGGATTGATGCCCTTGCCGTCATCCTCTACTTCGATTACAACAGTGTTTCCATCTGGATATGCTCTAAGAGCGACAAAACCTGTGTCAGCCTTGCCAGCTTTTTCTCTTTCAGCTGGAGACTCGATGCCGTGATCCAGAG
This sequence comes from Bacillota bacterium, assembly GCA_033549245.1. Lineage (GTDB taxonomy): Bacteria > Bacillota > Clostridia > Peptostreptococcales > Acidaminobacteraceae > Fusibacter_D. The sequence continues at coordinate 20,660 of JAWSUW010000038.1, forward strand.
AATTTCTGATCAAATGAATCAACGGATCGCCAATTTCATCAATGACCGTTCTGTCAACTTCTGTTTCTTCTCCTGACATGAACAATTTAATATTCTTACCAAGATCTTTGGAAAGGTCTCTGACCAATCTAGGAAATCGGTTGAATGTTCTTTCCACAGGCACCATTCTGACTTTCATGACTGCATCATGAAGACTAGTTGTGATACGTTCCAAATACTCGATGGCTTCATTCATATTGTTGCTGCTGTTCTGATCCACCATTTTATTTTGGCTGGTGTCCAAATCCTCAAGACGTGTTTTAATGATGATGAGCTCACTGACGAGATTCATCAAATTATCCAGTCTACCAATTTCAACACGTACTGTTTTAGAAGTTTTGCCTTTATCCGATTTTGTGTTTTGTGCTTCTTCTTTGCTTAGTTTTGATACTTCTTCGTCTACATGTTCAAGATCGATTTCCACATCTTCTTGGACTTGCTCCATTACATAATCCATTTCAGCAAGCGGCTCGACAATCACTTCCTTGATTTCAGAAATTCTCATAAGTTCAGTCTTGCAATATGTCTCATCCAATTTTGTGAAATAAAGGATTTCAAAAGATTGGTCAAATTTCTCATCTTCAATTTCTTCAGCTTGTGGGTAAGATTTGATAATTTCGCCAAATCGCTCAAGTGTATTGAAAACAATAAAAGCACGGGCAGCCTTAAGCATACACCCTTCGTCAAGTGTCACTTTGATGAGGTATGATTTCACATTCATTTCAAAAGCTTTTTGAATGATACTTTCGATGTCATTAAGACCAATATGGAATGTTGAATCTCCAAGATCTTTTTTTACGGGTTCGCTTTTCTTAGGTTCTGATTTTTCTGCTGTCACATCACCTTTGTTCTCAGCAATTACAGCCAACTTCTTGACTAAAGCTGATGAATCCAAATCGCCTTCACTGCCATTTTTTTCAAGATTGTCAATATATTCTTCAAGTGCATCGAAACACTCAAACAGAACATCGACAATATAACTGGTCACTTTTACTTCGCCATTTCGGACCAGGTCCAAAAGATTTTCCATCTTATGTGTCAAATCTGCAACTTTAGTAAAACCCATTGTACCAGACATTCCTTTTAGTGTATGCGCAATTCTAAAAATTTCGCCCAAGTGTGATAGATTATCCACGTCTTTTTCAAGAACGAGCAAAATTTCGTTCATAGTTTGCAAATGTTCTTTTGATTCATCGATAAATATTTCTAAGTATTGACTCATATCCATATGCATTACACCTCCATGGCTTTCACTATTTCATTTGCTATATTAGAAAGGCCTACAACCTTATCTACTGCATCAAGTTTAATTGCGATCTTCGGCATTCCAAAAACAATGCAACTCTCTTCGTCTTGAGCGATCACAAATCCACCGCTGTCTTTAACCTTTTTCATGCCTTGTGCACCATCAGCACCCATTCCTGTCATGATTACACCCACAACATTTTTGTGGTTCATCTCAACAATGGATTCCATCATGGCGTCGACAGATGGCCTGTGTCCACTGACTCTGTCGCTATTATCTAATTTTATCACAAATTGTCCATTCTGTTTAGTCACTTTTAAATGTTGGTCTCCAGGTGCGAGATAAGCCCATCCTTGTTTCATGATATCACCATTTTCAGCTTCCTTGACATGAATCTGGCTCATAGAGTCCAGACGTTCTGCTAGAGACTTTGTAAACCCTGGTGGCATATGTTGTACTATTACGATGCTTGCGCTTATATCACCAGGAATAAATGGGATGACATCTTGAAGTGCCCTTGGTCCGCCGGTGGATGTTCCTATCGCAACAATTTTTTTAAATCTGTTGTTTGTGGAAATATTGCTCGGTTGGACAGGAACTCCTCTTTGTGAGGCCTCAGGAAAAGGTTTGGAGCTCTTAAGCGCTTTTACTTTCGTTCTATTTGCAATTTGGATTTTTTCAATGAGTTCATTTTTCACTTCTGGTGCTGACACCTTGATGAGCGAGGACGGTTTGGTAATGAAATCAAACGCACCTAAATCAAGTGCCTTAAGGGTTTCTTCAGCACCCTTTTTAGTCAAACTGCTCAGCATGATCACCGGTAATGGCATTTCAGACATGATTGTTCTAAGCGCAGTCAGTCCGTCCATTTTTGGCATTTCGATATCCAGTGTAACTACATCCGGCTTCAATAATTTTATTTTTGAAATTGCGTCTTCACCATTTCTTGCGACGCCGACGACTTCCATTTGATGATCCGACTCAATCATATCTGTTATGACTTTTCTCATGAAAGCGGAATCATCTACTACGAGTATTTTTATTTTCATATCACATCAAACCCTTTTTAATTAAATTCCGCTCGATTTCAAATACATATGAAACGATGCGGGATTGAGTTGCAGAATCAAGATCTATAAATCTAATACCCACTTCATAGTGATTGTCATCTTTTTTCTGCACACGGGTCACTTCACCACTG
>JAWSUW010000039.1:0-22941 GCA_033549245.1 Bacillota bacterium
GCCGATCAGACCTTTTTCCGTTGCCATTGTCGGGTAGTAACCGGCGATACCGTAATGGTTGGAATTTCTCACAGCCACCATGCCCATACCGAATTTTTGCGCCTTTTCGATGGCCAGCTCCATTGCGTATTTTGAGACCACTTGCCCCATACCGTTGTTGCCGTCCAGGACTGCTGTGGTCGGACCGTCTTTGATCACGTCAATTTTCGTGATGGGATTAATGATCCCTTCTCGAATACGATCTATGTAGATGGGCTTCAATCTGCCTATGCCGTGTGAATCGATACCTCTTTTGTCCGATTCGATCAAAACATCCGCACATATCGCAGCGTCCTCTACAGGCAATCCCGCTGATATGAATGTTTTTACCATAAATTCTTCCAGTTTGTCGAAACTCACATATCTCATAATGTCCCTCCCAAGTTTTGTTTATTAGTTATTACCCCATAATTTTGCATTGCAACATAAAATTAACCGCCATTTGCGTACCTGGTACGCCAATGGCGGTTCTTATCATTCACTCATTTCTTCCATCAAAAACGCACCGAAGTATGGCACAAATTTGGCGACGCCGTTGACATTGAGGTGTCTTCTGTCGTAGAAATCCGTTGTGAGATCAAGGCCAAGCTGATCAAAGTGCATGTTGAAATCCTCAAAAATGATGCCTTCGTCCAGTGCAAATGCCTCCACCGCGTTGTAGAGTTTTTTCTCGTCTACTGTGGCATTTGATGGCGCTTTGATCAAGATGAGCTCAAAGCCTTCCTCGCGGGAAAGCTCGACGAACTTTTCCAGATATTCCATGGATTTGTCCATGGGCTTACGCACAGAGACGACAGATTCCAGCTCATCGCGGGATTCGATCACAGTCACGGTTTCGAGCTGAACAAAACCACGGAGGGGATCGAGCGCGTCAAAATGCTCCAGCGTGTAATCATCGCGAGTCAATTCTTCCCAGCGGTCGTGGTATTTGAAGATGTCCAGTATATAATTCCTGCGTTCGCCGTGGGGCACCGCAGCGTAAACCATTTCCACTTTGTTTCTGGAGAGTTTGATCGGGTTGACTGCAGAGTGCAGCGTGCCCTCGTCGGCGTAGTCCTCTTCCTGAACCACCATGTGCACTTCCAGCACCACAGTTTCAGGACTTTGGGTTTTCAGCGCCTCTTTCAGATAGTGATAGCTGATCCAAAGGGGTTGTTGCTGGGTCGCAAAGACATAGGACTTAAGACCGGTCTGCTCCTCGAGCATGCGAGGATCGATGGAGCAATACATATGGCTCGACCCGAAAAACATGACGTCCAGAGAGTCGACGGGCTCATTGTAAAAACCGCCGACCTTCAGCGTCATGTTCCATGCGCCTTCGAGGCTTTTTCGCTCCAGGATGTTGCTCACACCTGAAAACAGGACCACAAAACACAGTATGAAAATGATGACACGTAAAATTCTTTTAAATATCAGCATGCTATATCCTCTTCAAATAGTAATTAAAACTGGAAATATAAAAATTGGCTTTCGCTGTAACCCGGACCATAGATTCCGAAGATGATGATTGTAAAGATGAGGGCAAAGTAAACGCTCCACCTAAATAACAGACCTTGCCTGGCAAGGGAAGCCCGGATTTCGAAACCTTTTCTCTTGGCGATGCTCGTTCCGATCATTATGAAAATTCCGATCATAGCTACGGTCAGATTCGCTCTGGAAAGACCGAGTTCATAGAGCGAACCGTCACTGAAGATCCACGGGTTCCACTCAAGTAAAATCCTGTCTATGATGCCTCGGGCAGCCGTGAAGTTCGGAGCTCTGAAGAAGATCCATGCAAAATTCACGAGGAAGAAAGTGATGATGCCCTGTCCGAGCTGGTAACTGAAATTTATGCGGTCCACGCCGAGACGGTCGGCCACTTTCGCTTTGAAGGGCCTCGTGATGAGTCCGATGACTTGGAAAATGCCGTGCAGTGCGCCCCAGATCACAAAATTCCAGCTGGCGCCATGCCATAATCCACTCACTATAAAAACAATCATAATGTTGATATATTTTCTGAACTTGCCTTTGCGGTTCCCCCCGAGAGGAATGTAAAGGTAATCCCTGAACCATGTGCTGAGGGAGATGTGCCACCTTTGCCAAAATTCTGCGATGCTTCTGGCGAAGTAAGGCTGCTTGAAGTTTTCCATCAGGGTGAAGCCCATGACCTGGGCGGAGCCGATGGCGATATAGGAATAAGAACCGAAGTCACAGTAGATTTGGATGCCGAAAAGAAGCGTTGCGATCACAAGTTGAAGCCCTGCGTACTGGGCATAATCACCGTAGACCAGGTTGACCAGTATGGCCACACGGTCTGCGATTACGAGCTTCAAAAAGAGCCCCCACAACATGAGCAAAAGGCCCGATTTGACTCTATCATAATCGAAATAATGCCTCGCCTCAATCTGCACGAGCAGATTTTTGGAACGTTCAATCGGTCCTGCCACAAGCTGTGGAAAGAACGATACGAACAGAGCATACTTCGCAATATTCTTTTCTACAAAGATTTCCCGCCTATAGACATCCATTGTGTAGCTGAGTGCCTGGAAGGTATAAAACGAGATACCGACGGGTAGGATCACATCAAACGTCGGTTGCATGAACTCGATGCCCATACTTGCCATGATCCTGCCAAGATTGGTGACGGCAAAATCAAAGTACTTGAAAAAGAAGAGAATCGCCAAATTGGACGCAAAACTTAGGCCTACCCAAAGCTTTCGCTTGAATCGACTTTTCGATGAGTCGATGAGTAGACCGCTAAGGTATGTGATCACAGTAGATGTCGCAATCAGCAGCGCGTATTTAGGATTCCAGCTCATATAAAAGAAATAACTCGCTCCTAAAAGCCAAAGGTACCTGATTTTATGGGGAACGAGAAAATAGATGAGTGTCACTATTGGGAAAAACAGCAAAAAGCTGAACGAGTTAAAAAGCATGATCGTATCCTTCTACTTTATGATTATTTTTCAAATTCTTTTCTTCTTTGGACCGTTTCAGCCAGAGCCTCAACGATATCCGCGTCATACCAGATGCCCGCGTAGCTTCTGAGTTCAGCTATGGCTTCCTCAGCGGATCTTGCCTCATGGTATGGTCTGTCCGAGGTCATGGCGTCGAAACTGTCCGCGACGAGAATCACTTTCGCTTCGATGCAGATGTCATCTCCTTTGAGTCCTTTTGGATAACCGCTACCGTCGAGTTTTTCATGATGTTCGAGGACAATATTTGCATAATGCTCGTTATCAATCTCTCTCATGACGATATTGTGCCCAGCTTGTGGATGCTTTTTGATATTGTCGAATTCATCCACAGTAAGTCTGCCTTGCTTGTTCAAGATGTGGGCGGATATGTCGATTTTGCCAACATCGTGGAACTTTCCGGTATAGAGTACGTTTTCGATTGTTTCTTCAGGCAACTTCATGTGCACAGCGATCTCAACCGCCAAATTGCCCGTTCTGTTGCAATGTTCTTCAGTGTACTGGTCCTTCTGCTGAATCTTATGAAGAAGATTCGATACACTTTCGATCATCACCATTTGTTCTTCCACCAGTCCTTTTCTTCGAATCATAAATAACACCGTATCCTCAATGACGCTCATATGATGCGTCTCAGTTAAGTTCTTATAGGTGAACCTTTCCCCCGGCAAAATGTACTTGCCTGTATTGGTATGATAAATGTTGCCACTCATTACCATTATAACCTATCGGAGACACAAAGTGGTCAAAATTTCTTACCTTTGAGTCGCTTGAGCCTGAAAAAGTCTTCGCGCTCCTTTTCTTCCAGAGATTCCTCGATCCATTTGGTGAGGTCCTCATATTTTGGAATCTGGATCTTGTCGAGCGCATTGGCCCGTTTGCTCGTCTTCTTGATCTCCACAGCCAGCCTGAAGACGGTGTTCTCCACTTCTGCGAGGTGATAAAGGATCCGCTGAACTTCGCACATCTTCACGACAATCATATCGATGGCCGAGTTGGTCCTGTAAAAGCCGTAGAAGGGACCGAGTGGCTTTTCCACATATTTGATGGTTGGGATTTCCACGTTCATAATGCTTTTATTAAGAATGGTCAGTTGTTCATCTTGAGGAATGGACAGGGCGATTTCCATAACAGTGCTTTCCCCCATGGTTACGAGGGCATGGTTCAGCGCGTCATAGACCTCAACGAAGATATCGTCGATCTGCTGTTGGAGCTTTTCGACCTCCTCGATCATATCCATCATTTCCCTGACGAGCACACTGCGTTTCTTGTCGAGCAGCTGATACCCCTGCCTTGTGAATGTGAGCATGGCTTTTGACTTTATGAGATTGGCTTTGGTCGGTGTAAGATTTTCCATGGGCTCATCTCCTGTAATACTTCGCTATGGTCTTCTCATCGAGTCTGTCGAGCGCTTCCGGCGGCAAAACTGAAAGAACCTTCCAGCCGATTTCGAGACTCTCGCTTATGTCCCGGCGTTCATTGAATCCTTGATTGACGAACTCCGCCTCGAACCTTTTACCATATTCCATGTATTTCTGGTCGATCTCCGAAAGGTCCGATTCCCCCACGATTTGAGCGAGCGAACGGACTTCCAGAACTTTTGAGAATGATGAGAACAGCTGATTGGCGAGATCCGGATGATCGGCCCTCGTGTACCCTTCTCCGATGCCGTCTTTCATAAGTCTTGAAAGTGAAGGCATGATGTTGATGGGTGGGTTAACGTTCTTATTGGCCAAATCCCTGGAGAGGACGATTTGTCCTTCGGTGATGTAGCCGGTCAAATCCGGAATCGGATGCGTGATGTCATCGTTGGGCATGGTCAGGATAGGGATAAAAGTGATGGAACCGTTCCTGTCTTTGAGCATCCCTGCCCTTTCATAAAGAAATGCGAGATCCGAATAAAGGTAGCCCGGATAGCCTTTTCTGCTAGGCACTTCCTCTTTTGCGGAGGAAATCTCCCTCAGGGCTTCACAATAATTAGTCATATCCGTCATGACCACGAGAATGTTCATACCTTCCTCGAATGCCAGGAATTCCGCCGCTGTGAGAGCGCATTTGGGAATGCTGAGCCGCTCAGTCACTGGATCGTCGGCATAGTTCATGAACATGACCACGTTTTTTATGGTGCCGCTTTCCTCAAACTTCTCTATAAAGTACGCGCCATCATCCCGCGTGACGCCGATTGCCACGAAACATATCGCAAATTTCTCATTCAGATCCGAGGCAATTTTGGCCTGGCTGACGATTTGTGCCGCAAGTTCCTTGTGTGGCAGGCCGTTGCCGGAGAAAATCGGGAGTTTCTGCCCCCTGATCAATGTGCTGAGCACGTCGATGGAAGTGATGCCCGTCTCGATGTAGTCCCTCGGATACTTTCTCGCGACTGGATTGATCGGTTTTGAGTTGATGTTGTATTTGGTCTTCGAATAGATGGGCCCGCCACCGTCGATCGGATTTCCGATGCCACCAAACATTCTCCCGAGGATTTCCCTGGAAAGGCTGATGGTCAGCGGTTCTCCTGTGAATCTGATGGCCGCGTTCACGGTGCTGAGTCCCGATGTGCCCTCGAAAACTTGTGCGACGACGAGGTTCTCATCGATTTTGATGACCTTGCCGATTCTGCTTTCATCCCCGGTCTGGATCTCTATGATTTCGCCATATCTGGCTTCTTTTATGCCTCTCAGAAAGATGAGGGGCCCTTCGATTTTGTCAATTTTCAAATATTCCTTTAGCATGTTTCCCCCTAATTGTACTTGGCCAAAAGTGCGTCAAAATAGGTATCGACTTCAGAATTTATGGCATCAATGCCGCTCAGATCCTCGTTCGGAATGTTGTATTTCATCTTGGTGATTTTCTCGAACAGCTCATCATCCTTGATTTGCGACATAGGAATGCCTTTTTCCGCGCAAGCGCTAGCTCTCTGGTAAAGGTGCCATACGGCACAGAGCATCTTGTACTGTTTATCCATTGGCACAAAGGAATCGTCTTTGTGGAAGGCGTTCTGTTGCAAGATCCCTGTCTTGACCACACGAGAGATTTCGAGAATCAATCGCTGCGAATCCGGGAGCACGTCCTCACCCACAAGCTGCACGATATCCAGCAGTTTGCTCTCCTCCTGCAAAAGTCTAAGGACCTGGTTTCTGAGGTGGATGGCGTCCTCGCCGACATTGTCGAAATACCATTCCTCGAGCATTTTCAAATAACCGCTATAACTTGACAGCCAGTTGATGGCTGGATAATGTCTCGAATAAGCGAGCTTTCGGTCGAGAGCCAAAAAGGCGTTCACATACCTTTTGGTGTTTTCCGTCACCGGCTCGGAAAAATCGCCACCGGCAGGTGAGACCGCTCCGATGATTGTCACAGAACCTTCATCCCCTTGGAGGGTTTTCACGTAGCCCGCGCGTTCATAAAATTCCGCCAGTCTATAGGACAGATACGCGGGATAGCCTTCTTCCGCCGGCATCTCTTCGAGTCTTCCGCTGATTTCCCTAAGAGCTTCCGCCCATCTGGAGGTGGAGTCGGCCATGATGGCCACGTGGTATCCCATGTCCCTGAAATATTCTGCCATGGTGATGCCCGTGTAGATGCTTGCTTCCCTTGCCGCAACTGGCATGTTGGAAGTGTTTGCGATGAGCACCGTGCGCTCCATGATCGGTCTACCTGATTTGGGATCGATCAGCTTTGGGAACTCCTCGAGCACGTCGGTCATTTCGTTCCCGCGTTCTCCACAACCTATATAGATGATGATGTCCGCATCCGACCATTTGGCGAGTTGATGCTGGGTCATGGTTTTTCCGGTTCCGAAGCCCCCTGGAATTGCCGCTGTTCCGCCTTTTGCTATAGGAAAGAACGTGTCGAGAATCCGCTGTCCCGTGATCAGGGGCTGTGAAATCTTCATTCTTTTTTCGATCGGACGTGACTTTCTGACCGGCCAGTCCTGGTACATTTTGACTTCCGTGACTTTTGAATTTTTATCCTGGACGATGAGCAGCACATCGTCAGTAAGATGGGTCCCGCTCGCTACAGAGCTGACGACCACGCCATTCACTCCAGGTGGAATCATGAGCTTATGAGTAATGAGCTGCGTTTCGACAACGCGTCCAAAAATCTGACCGCCCTTGACATGGTCACCGGTTTCAATGAGCATCTCCACATCCCATGACTTTTCAAGGTCAATGGTGAGTAGACCGATTCCCAGTGGGATGAAATTTCCGCTGGATTCTTCGATTTTTTTCAGCGGTCTTCCGATGCCGTCAAATATATTGCCCATCAGTCCTGGACCGAGTTTCAGTGAAAGTGGCACACCAAGACCGACGATTTGCTCATGGAGCCTTAAGCCTTCTGTTTCCTCATAGACCTGAATCGTACCGATATCGCCGCTCAGTCCGATGATCTCCGCGATCAACCTCTGTTCACCGACCAGTACCATTTCTCTCATCATGAAACTTGCAAGGCCGGAGCCTTTGACGACAGGGCCGTTAATGTATGTAATTCTGCCTTCACCCTTCATCTTCACAAGCCTCCCCGGTAGTTTCATATAGTGTGTTCAGCATGCATCCCAGATAATCATCCAGGGCGTCCACTTCACTGTCCAGTGTGAAATCGTACTTTTCACTCCCGCCCTTTAAAATATAAAAACCGCCAATCAGTCCCTCATCGGTCTGAGCGGAAATCCCTTCCTGTAAATACTTCGCATCGTTAGGATTCACGCCGATTACGAGTTCCTCTAAATCCTCAAAGTTTTTTAGGGCAACCGCAAGCTTATCTTTGAAATACGCTTCGTACTGCTCTGAACTCACAGCCTTTTTTACCTCATTAAGCAGACTCTCCTTCAGCGTCAGGAACAAAGCGCTTTTCTTTTTAAGGATTCTGTTTTGGGCTTCAGAATGAGTCTTTGCAATCACTTTGCTCTTGCGTTCCATGGCCTTGTCCTGGATTCCCAGAAGATACTCCGAGCGCGATGCTTCACAGCCCGATTCCATGTCGTCTAGAATCTGTGCGTGCTTGATATTGAGCTCTTCAAGTTTGCGCTTAGGTTCTGAAAGCGCTTTTTCTTTCACCATTTTTGAAAACAATTCTATTTTCATCTCTATCGTAATAATAAGATCACCCTCTTCACAGCTTTATGCCTATCGAATTCTTGATGTATTTCATGATGTAGTCCTTGTCTCTCAGCCCACCTGGTTCTGGAATTTGTATGATCAGCGTATTTTTGCGCTCCAGCTTGGTTTTCATGATGAGCGGTTCGATCATGTTGTGCACATTTTCAGAGACAATAATCAGTGCCACTGTAGGGTCCTCAAGCAGCCTCTCAAGGCTGCTTGTGGCTTCATCCAAATTTGTCACAAGCCTACTTTCAATGCCACCAAGCCGCATCGCTGTCATCGTCTCAGTTTTTTCGCACAGACAAACGCTTCGCATCATAGCCTGCCAAGAATCAAAATGGAAATGATCAGACCGTAGATGGCGATGCCTTCTGCCAGACCGACGAAGATCAAGGTTTTTCCGAGTATTTTTGGATTTTCAGATACTGCGCCAAGTGCCGATGAACCGACGCTTCCGACGGCATACCCCGCACCGATGGTGGCAAGTCCCGTGGAGATGGCCGCCGCGATGTAACCGAGTCCCGCCGACCCGTTTACCACTACAGGCTCAATGGCCTGAACGTCTTCGGCTGCAGAGAATCCCGCGCCTGAGAAGATGGAAACGGTTGCCATGAGGACGACTACGATGAACAATAGTACGTTGGTGCCCATAATCAGTCTGATTTTGCGGTTGGCAGCTTCGATGGACGGTTGAAAATAATAGTAGATCCCAAGTCCGATGGTGACCAAAATAATCATACCGAGAAAAATAACGTAACCCATAATGTCCTCCTATATTTTGTCCGGTGTGAAGAGAATCCCGTCACCCGAATAATATTTACTGAATAGTTCGTAGTAAAACAATCTTAATCCCTGAATAAAAACGACGAGTCCCTCGAGTGCGATAATGATGATGTTGCCGAGGATGAACATGGCGATATTGCCAGTTGTGGTGCCGATCATTTCGGCGAGTGTGTGGAATGCGATGAAAAGTCCCACGTGGTTCAGCGCAAAGGCTCCAACCCTGATGAACGATGCCGTGTTGCTGATCATGCCAAGGAATGTCTCGAACAGATTGAAGACCCCTTCCACATAGTAAGCGCTAGGTGCTTCGTCAATCAATCTCTGATGCCCCAGCAGTTTGTTGCTGAGCGGTTGCTTCACCAAAAGTAGCACCACGCTGACCAGAATCACGATCTCAAGTACGATTGTCGGTAAGATCTGATCACCGACGAACATGCCATACACCAGCATCAGGAGTGCCGTGAGCAATATAAGTCCGTTGATGCCGTTTCTTCCAAACACGCCTTCTTCAATGTCCCTGAGCCTGAGTTTGTTCACAATGCTGTAAAGGTAGCTGATGTAAACGAGGACAATGCCGACGACGATGGCGTAAATCAGGACCAGGTTGATGTTGTCGATGGGCCTGAAATAGATCGGTAATGGAATGACCCTTGAAATCACGTGCTCATATCCGAAGAATGAATCGTAGATGAACCCGAAAAACATGGAGCCGATACCGATTCGCGTGAGAATTCCGCAGAATTCCGGGCTTACTTTCTTTCTGAGCAGCAGACCTGCCAGCACGATCACAAGGCCTTGACCCAAATCACCAAACATCGCCCCGAACAGAATTATGTAGGTGATGCCGAAAAAAAATGTCGGATCGGTTTCGTTGTGCATCGGAGTGCCGTACATGTTGACCAGCATTTCAAAGGGTTTGAAGAACCAGTTATTCTTCAGGAACGTCGGTGTCGGAATCCTGGAGGAGACCTCTTCCGATTTCTTGAAGGTGACCAGCGTCTCCGGTGGTGGTCCGAACAATTCATGGAGCAACTCCATATCCTCAGCAGGTACCCAGGCAGAAAGATATGCCAGATTTTCAGTGACGGCCACTTTCGTGCGGACCTGGTCGATTTTGCGTTCCATGATCAGCATGGAATACAGTCTGTCGAACTCCTCACTGTTTTCCGATATGTCCTTTTGCGTCATGGTCTCTATCTCGACAAGTCTGTTCTCACATTCGATTTTCTCATTTTTGATGGATTCCACCAATTTTGCAGGCGTCTCAAAATGTTCGTTTTCAAGATTGATTTCCACAAAATCCGTACTTCTTAGAATTCTGCCCATCTCGACGTCCAGACTTTTAGGAGACACGATGATGTAGAATTCCTTTTCCTCAAAAGTGCCCGCATGCAGTACCAGCGCTTTGATGTTGTCATAGTTCTGGGAGATCCGCTTGGCTTTCTCCCGGGTCAAAAACCCAAGTTTCACGGTGAAATGGTCCATGTTCAGAAGCTTTTCGAGGTCGATATCGATATTTTTGATGCTTTCAAGGACTTTGTACTGCTCCAGTTCCTTGATTCTCGACTCAATTTGAGTGACCTCTTCTGTCAGCACAGCGAATTTGCAAATGAGCTTTTCCACTTCATCAGTCATGGTTTCAAAATTATGTACCCCTCTCATATGTGCAGTATCCACTTTGGGTGTATATTTCAGACTGCTTAGTGTCGTCTCGAACTCCTGGATCACCTGCTCAATTTCTTTGTTTTCCTTAAGCGGAACGATATCTTCCATGTCGAGGATCTCGTCCGCGTTTTCTTCAGAAATGCCGATACTGAAGTCGCCATCGTCGATTTCTAAAAAAGTATCGACAAACTCGCATCGCTCCAGCAAGATCAAATCTCTGATTATTCCATCCAGGCGATTGCGTCTGCATACGACATTCGCCATGACAAGTTTTTCTATTGCCAACTATCTCGCCCTCCCCAAATCTCTAATCAATAATTCGTTTATGTTCTCCATGTCATATTTTTTTGCTTCCATTATTGTAAACAGATCCCTGATCTCATATTCAAACTTGAATAAAAGCACCACAGGCCATGCGATGGAATTTTCAGCGTGCTTGGTGAAGTCATCCAAAATATAATAAAGATGCTTTTCCATGGCGCGCTCCATCATGTATTCCTTGTCCCTGAAGATGTCCGCGTAATCCCCTTTTGATATGTACTCCCTGTAATCATCGAGTTCCATGTAACAGAGGGCTTTAAGCGCTTTGTAGTCATAGACCTTACCGGAATTCAGCGTAAAGTTGAACAGTTCCTCAGAGGAAATATCGAAATAACGGCGTCCCCTGTAAATCCACTGAACGTTCAATATGTCCGCATTGATCCCGAGCAGGTCCAGCATCATATCCCTATCCCGTTTTTTGAGATTTTGGATGGATTCCAGCAATCGGTTGAAATACCGTCGATCCAGCATCATTTCCATGTGGAAGATCATCTGTATGGGATCCTCATCGATGAAAACGGAAAGGGGCTGATAATACTGGGTATCTTTGATGGCATCCATAAATTCATCAATATTTTCCACTTTTTCAAGTGCATCATAATCGATGTTGGAATATAGATTCGAGTAAATCAAGTGATCAATGATGTTGCTAAGTGACTCTTTCCGTGTGAGTGCACGGATGAACAACTTGAGGTTTTCCACTTCATACCTGCAAAACATGGCTTTTATGAAATCCCTGTATGCGTCCACATAAAAGTGAAAAAACTTCTCATAGGCATTGAAAAAGTGCTTTTTCATCAGCACCTCAAAATTTTGGGTGTCGTCCCCTGAGCCCCAGTCCATGTTTTTATAGTGGGTCTGCGATTTGAGGTAGGAGGTGACTTCCTCCACACTGTCCATCTTGATCAGTTTCTCATAATCATCATCTTTTAACAGTTTACCCAAAATGACCTTGGCCTTTGAATTTGCAGCGGCGTGAGTTCTGACTTTATACATTACGACTCCCACCTGCCTATGGAAAGTTTTTCAAAAGCACGATGGATCATTTTAGTTTTTTTCTCATTAAAAATACGGTCCATGTCACTCATCAGGACGTCGGATTCTTTCATAATCTTTTCCTGTTCCATTTCCGTATCGGTCTTGATTCGCTCAACCAGCCGCTTCGAGTGCGAGGCTTTAAGCACCTCAGAATTTGCTTCAACATCTGAGGCGATTTTTTTCAGTTGGCTCTCTCGATTCGCAATTTCGCTTTCGATTGTGTCCACTTTACTTTTGGTGTCGTCATCAATTTTGATGATCATTTTTAGAAAATTTTCAATGCTTTTGCTGTCCATTAAAACACCCTCTTCTAATTTCTATTGTTTAAACGCAGGCGTGCCTTCACCTATGGTGATGACGCCACCCATCCTGACCGCGTGGTAATTGGCATAATCAAGTTGCGGGAAATCACGTTCATAACGTCCGTTCACATAAAGTCTGTATTTGAAATAGCCCTGTCGTTCACCTTCCTGTACGAAGTACAGCGGTAAAAGATAGGTCCGTTTGTAAGCTTCTGCAAAATAGAGCTGAGATGTGGGAAGTTCCGCGGTGGTCGTCTCCACTGTGACAGTCGGTTTAAGCGTTTGCGCTGCGGCGAAATCGGAAAAATATCCGCTGCCGTTTTCATCATAGCTCTCGAGGATATCATACCCAGTCACATTGCTGGCAATCATGGCAAGTTCAGATTCTCTCGCAGCATAATCCTGTCCAAACCAATCGGTTGACGCGATGATCACGTTGCCTCTTGAATGATAGCTGAGATAATTTCTGAAATCATATCTCAGGACATAGCGCATAATCGCCCTGGTCTCTGGCTCACTACCACTGACTGGTCCTGGATAAAATTCCCCTCTGGGGACGGGACTGTAGAGCGAATCCGTATTTTTTTCGAAGTCTCTGTTCCATTGCCCTGTTTTAGCATCAAAATATTCCAGCGGATAATTTCTGTTGATGTCCACACCGGCGAGGTTGGCTTTGAACTTCACATAATCCGTATCATCAACACCCTCAAGCGCATCCATACCCATAAAAGTTCTGACGCTGCTTTTGCCTATAGTCACCAAATCATATCCGTCCGGATTGACGAGCGGTACAAAGTGGATCACGGCTCCTTCAAGGATCTCACTTAAACTAAACTCTTCTATATGGTCGTCATCATAATAATCCTTGCAAAAATCCTCAATCTGTTTTATGACAATGGAAGGGTTTGCGATTTCTCTCGCATGCGTTCCCGCCTCCACGAAATAATGCTTCCTGTAGACATTGAGGTCTTCCCGTTCCATTGTTTCTTTTATATCGGCAGTCAAAATAAGCACATAAATCGGGTTCATGTCTATGGACCGGCCAATGATCTCCAGTGTCAAAATCTCCGGGTATCTCGCAGTGAGATTCACCGCAGTCCGGTACAAATCATCTGAAGAATATGAAGCCCCATGGTTTATGAAAAAAAGGTCATTACTATATATAAATCCAAAACTGCCCAAACTGCCAATACTGAGTAGCCCTGATAACAAAATCGCTAAGACTTTCTGCATAAGTTCCTCCTGTCCAAGTGTATAAGTATGTAATCAATACATTTATACCCAGATACTTGTTTTTCAACAAAAAGAAAAGTGCCCAGGAAAAAACCGCCAATTGCATACCAGGTACGCAAACGGCGGTTTCATTTGAGTCTGTCAACTTCACTCTCTAGGACTTCGATTGCCCATAGCGGAAGATTTAAAAGCCAATCTTCACTTTTATAATCAGACATTGCAGTGCGAATTGATATCGATGGGGAAAATTTCTCATAATAACTTTTTAAGCTTTTTGCCTTAAGATTTGCTTCTGCCTTTACCTCAATCGGAATGATCAGCTCTCCTGTATCCACTATAAAATCAACTTCTGCGCTTCCTCGATCATTCGTCCAATAATAGGTTTCGATTTTATTAGAAGTCATAAACTGCTGTAATACAAACTGCTCTGTGAGTGCACCCTTGAACTCTTTAAACAGAAGATTTCCATCTAGAAGCACCGATTGATTCAATCTGACCATGCATGACAACAAGCCGACATCTAAAATGAACAGCTTAAAAGCTTTTAAGTCCTCATAGGCTTTCAGTGGCAAATTTGGAACCGTCACCCTATTAATTCTGTGAACAAGTCCACAATCGATTAGCCACAACATTGCCATCTCGTAGTCTTTGGCTCTCGAACCCTCTTTGATCAAACCGTAGACAAACTTTTTATTTTCTTTAGTCAGTTGTGACGGAATGCTGTTCCATAGCATTCTGATCTTAGGAATGACTTCATTTGGTGCATGTTTTGAGAAATCTTGTTCATAAGCAATCAAAATGCGCTCTTGAATTGCTCTAGCTTCATTAAAATCCATGTTTTCTGCAAAATTAGACACCACTTCAGGCATTCCGCCGACGTAGTAATAGTGTTTTAACATTGTAATGTATTCCAGTCTGAAAGTTGTAGCCAAACCAAAGTTTCCCTGCTCAATCAGTTCTACGAATTGTTCCTTTCCCATGGCTCTCATAAATTCAGTAAATGACAGTGGATATAAATCCATGAATTCCACTTTACCCACAGGGAACGATGTCCCCTTATGCATTGCAACACCGAGCAAAGATCCCGCACAGATGATTTGATACTCAGGGGCATTTTCATTAAAGTACTTTAACGCAGTCAATGCTTTAGGAACTTCTTGGACCTCGTCAAAGATCAATAAAGTGTTATCCGCGTTTATTTTATGCCCTGAATATAGCTCAAGACCTGTAATCAATCTGTCTGTGTTCATATCCATTTCGAAGAGTGCTTTCATTTGTTGGTTGTTATCAAAGTTAATATAAACGGTATTTTCATACTCAGCATCTCCAAAGGTCTTCATTAGCCATGTCTTTCCCACTTGGCGAGCACCTCTGATCACTAAAGGCTTTTTATTCTTTTTTTTCTTCCAATTGAGTAAATGATTCATTGCGTTTCTATACATATCATCACCTCTTAGTCTTATGATATATCTATTACACAAAAAATGCAACGAAAAAGTGTGTTGTATCACATTTTTACGAACGTAAAAGTGGTTAAGACAGAAAAACAAAAAACGCCTTAGGATGACCCAAAGCGTCTTTAATGTAAATTAATCGTCATTCAATTACTTGATCCAACCCATTTCTTTAAAATATCTTCTTGTTCCATCATGGTACTCCAGCAACATATCGGATTCTTCAGCGATCATTGATTCACCGAATCGTTCCATGACGTTTGCGACATCTTGAAGCACTTCTTTGTTTTCATAAATTGCTTTTGTCATTTCGTAGACGAGTTGTTCATCCATTTCCGCCCTAACGATGATGTGATCTGGTGGAGAACCTGCTGTCAACACTTCATAATCCTGGTTAGGATAGACGTTTGCAGGAAGAGTTCTTCTTTGCATGTAAGGTGAAGCTATGACCAATTTCTCAAACGCTTCATCTTCGATTGGTAAAATAACTGTTTTTCCAGTGAGCATGAGTTCTGCGATTGCCGATGAACCCATTGTCAAACCCAAGATTGCTCCATCGATCAAACCATCTTCAAGCATTTCGATCGCTTGACTGGCTTCGATATATTGAGGTTGAATATCATCATATGTGATTCCGTGAGCTGCGAGTGTTTCTCTTGCGTCGACTTCACCACCACTGCCAACTGGACCAACAGCAATTTTTTTGCCTTTGAAGTCGTATATAGTTTCAATCCCATTGTCTTTAAGTGCTACGATTTGGTTTGCATCAAGGAAAAGTCCCCCTGTGATGGCTCTGATCCAAGGCATTGCTTCAGGGTATGGAGCTTCCCCGCTGATTGCTCTGTTTGCTTCGATTGCACGACATACAGCTGCTTCAATGTCGTTGGTTCTTAAAAGGTCGATATTGTGTGGAGATCCGTTTGTTGCAATCGCTACAGCTTTTGCTCCATCTACGTCGCCATTCCAAATTTGAGCAAGTGCCATACCGATTGGATAATTCATGCCACCAACACTGGCAGTACCAATAGTGATATGGGTTGTTTCTCTTGGCTCAGCTACCGGAGCTGGTTCCGATGTCGCCGCAGGTTCGCTGGTCGAAGTGCTTGGCTCAGGACTTTCTGTAACGACCGGAGCAGGAGCCGCTGTACAACCTACAAATACCATCATTAGTACCAATAACAAACTGATCAATCTAATTTTTCTACCCTTTAACATTTTAGAACCCCCTTTTTCATATTATGATTCTTCATTTGTTTCAAATATATGCTACGCCACCGTGGTTTCAGTCAATGCCGACTTTTTACGGATAGCTAGAATAGCCATGAAGCTGACTCCCAACAAAACCGCTCCGGCGATATCGGATTGGATTCCTGGAGCTATGAATGTCAATGCTGCTGCGAATAAGAATACTCTGATCCATGCTGGCAATCTGACTGTCAAATAACCTTCAATCGACGTCGCAAGCAAGAAAGTGCCGATGAGCCCTGTAATCGCTGCCCAAACAATTGCGATTGAACTGTCTGAAATGAGCAACATCGCTGGTGAATAGATGAAGAAAAACGGTATTATAAATCCTGCCAGTGCAAGCTTGAATCCTATGAAACCGACCTCATTGGGATTGGCCCCGGCCATTCCGGCCCCGACATAGGATGAAAGTGCCACTGGAGGCGTTATGGTTGAAAGGATTGAGAAGTACATGACAAAGAAGTGTGCCTGAAACGGTGCTATTCCCATTTTCGTTAAGATTGGAACCGCGATTGATGCTGAGATGATATAACAAGCACTTGTCGGGAGTCCCATTCCAAGAATGATGGAGACGACCATTGTGAGCAGCAATGCGATAAATACGACACCATTGGAAAGTAGAACAATATTATCTGCTAGTATGATACCTATTCCAGTCATCGAGAGCACTGCCACTATAAAACCTGCACTTGCCATGGCGACACCGACACTGAGAGTACTTCTAGCCGCATTGACACAAATTTCAACAATCTGTTTAGGTCCAATTCGCGTTTCTTTTCTCAAAAATGAGAGCAACCAAGTCGCCACTATCGCATAAAATGCTGCATAAAGTGGTGTAAAGCCTTCCATCAAGAAAAATACAAGCACTACAATTGGTATAAACATATGACCATAACGCTTAATGGTCTCTTTTGCATCAGGTATGTCCGCTTTATCGAGTCCCTTCAGACCTTTCTTTCTCGCACGTAAGTCAATTTGGAAAAAGACACCTGCGAAATATAAAAGTGCTGGAATGATTGCGGCTGCAGCAATCGTAAGATACGGAACACCTAGGTACTCCGCCATTATGAATGCTACTGTTCCCATGATCGGTGGCATGATCTGCCCACCGGTGGAAGCTGCCGCTTCGATGGCACCAGCAAAAGCCGGGCTGTAACCCACACGTTTCATGAGTGGAATCGTAAAGGCACCTGTTGTTGCAACATTAGTCGCAGCACTGCCTGAAATGGTTCCCATGAGTGCACTTGCGATAACTGAAACTTTAGCCGGACCACCCACCATTCTTCCGCCGACAACAAGTGAGATATCATTAAACAGTTTGCCAAGTCCACTCTTGTCAAGCATGGCTCCAAGGACGATAAAAATGATCAGGTAAGTCGAAGATACACCTATCGGAATACCGAAAATACCTTGTCCCGTGAGATACATCTGATAAATGATTCGTTCAATCCTATATCCACGATGTGAGAACACACCAGGAACATATTTACCCAAATATGCATAGGCTAGAAACAGAATCGCCAGCATGAGCAGACCTTTGCCGACAACTCTTCTTGTTGCCTCAAGCACCATTAAAATGGTGATTGCACCGAAAATATAATCCGATGTAAGAGCCACGCCAGCTCTTGCGGCAAACGGTTCAACATTCAGTACAAAGTAGACTGTGGCAATTACGGTTGTCACCATGAGACCGATATCCAAAAGAGTCGGTTGATCTCTGTTCGATTTTTTCGTAGCCGGAAAATACATCCAGACCAGAAACAATATGAAACCGACGTGAATACCACGGTGCTTCATGACAATTGGCATTCCAAAACGTGATGTGATCAAATGGTAGAAGACAAATATGACCGATACCACAATCGCAAGTGTTTTCCAGTTTCCAGACAATAGTCTGTATCTCGACTCCTTGTCATGTTTTCTAAGGACAGCTTCGCTGTCAATCACTTCTGACCCGGAAGCGTCAGTAACAGGATCTACGGATTTTTTCCCCTTCATAAACTTCAAATTCATAGTAATATCCTCTTTTCTTGGCTACAATTTTTCGACAGCGGCTTTGATTCTATCCACAGCTTTTTTAAGATTTTCCATGGATGTGGCATATGAAATCCTAACTTCGTGAGTCGCCCGTTTACCAAATGCCGTCCCTGGCACAACCGCAACATGGGCTTCATGCAGTAGATACTCTGTAAAAGTCTCAGCTTCCATTCCAGTTTCCTCAATATCCATGAAAATATAGAATGCGCCTCCCGGATTCGGACACTTAAGTCCTTTGATTTCATTTAGTGCCCTTACCATGAAGTCTCTTCTCAAAAGAAATTCATTAACCATCAGACCCACAGGTTCCTGTGATCCTCTAAGTGCGGCGACGCCTCCGTGCTGAACCATTGATGAGGCATTTGCAAGGATATAAGCGTGAAATTTAGCCATTGGTGGAATCAAATGTTCTGGTGCTGCAATATAGCCAAGTCTCCATCCGGTCATTGCATATGCTTTCGCAAAGCCATTCAGCACTATGGTTCTTTCTCTCATTCCAGGTAAAGCGGCTATACTGAAGTGTTCATTACCATCATATATGAGTTTTTCATATATTTCATCGGATATGACTAACAAATCGTGTTTGATGGCGAACGCCGCAACTTCCTCAAGTGTTTCTTTTTTCTGTATAGCACCGGTCGGATTGCTCGGATCGAGGACCACAAGAATCTTAGTGTTTTTAGTTACAAGCTTCTCAAGCTGATCCACATTGATTCTGAAGTCATCCTCAGCAACAAGTGGGTATAGAATCGGTTCAGCCCCATTGAGTCTCGGGACATGAGAATAGTTGAGCCATGATGGATCCGGAACCAGAACTTCGTCCCCTTGATTGAGAAATGCGCTGAGTGCGACATAAACGCCTTCGGAAACGCCGACAGTACATATAATTTCTTCAATATCGTATTCGAGACCATTGTCCACCTTAAGTTTCTCGATAATCGCTTCCCTAAGTGGAACAATCCCTTTATTTGCTGTATAATGTGTGGCTCCAGCTCTGGTGGCATCAATCATTGCTTCGCATATATGAGCCGGGGTGTCAAAATCGGGTTCTCCAATGCCAAGACTGATCACTTCGATCCCTTGACTTCGAAGCTTCTCGACTTCTCCAAATATTTTTCTGATCGGTGAAAATGGAATCAGATCCATTTTTTCTGACTGTTTAATCATAGCTCCTCCTGCAGAATTTTTCATATAGTCCTTTGATGATCTCAATACTGCTCAGTGTCGGTAGTTTCATGACGAAACTATTGTTATCCCACACGACCTCGTCGATTTTGGGATCAAGATTTTCCATAAATTGATTCAGTTCCATCTTTATTTCTTTGATCATCTGGTCGTTGACGAGTACAAAGAGTTTGCTGAAGCGTTCACCCTTTTCCACTGCAAGTCCGATCACGCTTTCATCTGAAGAATCTTCCTCTCCAGTGATTCTCGTCCCTTCGCTCTCAGAGAATGTTGACCTGACCCGAAGATCGATGTTGAATCGTTCAGCCAATGCAACTGCTCTGGGATGAATGACTTTTGCACCATTTTGTGCGAGATTTATCATATTTTTGTATGAAACCGTAGACATATAGGGTGCTGTCGGGATGATTCTAGGATCTATTTTGGCTATACCAAATACATCAGTGAAGATGTCGACCCGATCTGCTTTCAAATACCCTCCAATGGCCACCGCAGCCGTATCTCCGCCACCTCTTCCAAGAGTGGTGATCTCACCAGACTTTGTTATTCCTTGGAATCCTGCGATGACCGGGACTTTGCCTTGCTCGAGCACTTCCATTATTTTGGAGATGTTGATGTTGATGACCTCCGAGTTGTTAAACTCTTCCGTAGTCTCTATCCCTGCCTGAAATCCCGTTAAAGGTTCCGATGGAATACCACTTGAATCCAGGTAATGGGACAAGAGGGCTGAAGATATGATTTCCCCACAGCTCATGATCAAATCATTCTTTCTCGGGCTGGCTACCGGCCCGATCTCCTCTAAAAGGTCAAGCAAAGTGTCTGTAGCGTATGGATCGCCTTTTCGTCCCATGGCCGATACGACCACAACAACCTGATGCCCCTCATATCTCGCTTTGCTGACCTGTCTGAGTACAGCGCGCCTTGTTTCGGCATTTGCAACTGAAGTGCCTCCAAATTTTTGAACGATAATTGCCATCTCTACCCCCTAATCAGGTTGCGTGTGATCAACGTCTCTCCGATTTGGATGGCGTTCAGTGCCGCACCTTTTCTCAAATTGTCCGCTACCACCCACATGTTGAGAGCATTTTCCGTCGTAAAATCTTTTCTGATTCTGCCTACGAAGACATCATCCTGACCTTCCACGTGAATTGCCATTGGATACTTGTTTTTTGCAGGTTCATCCCAAACGGTAACTCCCGCAGCCGCTTTCAACAACTTGACCACCTCATCAATCTCAAACGGCTTTTCCGTCTGGACGTTGATAGATTCCGAATGACTTCTGAATACCGGTACTCGGACTGCTGTAGGGCTGACCTCTATGTTTTTGTCCAGTATCTTTTTAGTCTCATGGACCATTTTCATTTCTTCTTTGGTGTAATCATTGTCCATAAAGATGTCAATATGAGGAATCGCATTGAACGAAATCTGATGCGGGTATACGCTGCTCGAGATCTCCTGACCCGTCACATAGTCCTTGGTTTGTTGGGACAGCTCATCTATCGCAACTTTTCCCGATCCCGAAACTGCTTGATAAGTGGAAACCACCACTCGATTGATTTTAAAAGCATCGTGAATCGGCTTTAAAGCAACCAGCATTTGAATGGTTGAACAGTTGGGATTTGCGATGATGCCTTTATGCCAATCCAAATCATGAGGATTGACTTCAGGAACCACAAGTGGTGTTCCTTCATCCATTCTCCAAGCGCTGGAGTTGTCAACTACTATACAGTTTTCCTTTACTGCGATCGGTGCCAGTACCAAACTGGCGTCGCCACCCGCTGAAAAAAAAGCGATATCCGCATTTATAAATGCGCCTTTACCTGCCACTTCCACCGCAACCTGCTCACCATGGAACCCCACAAATTTACCTTTGTTGGCGGGTTGATCCAGTGGGATCAGACGGTTGACAGGGAAATTTCTCTGTTCCAATATCTTGATCATTTCTTGTCCGACGGCACCAAGGGCACCAACGACTGCAACATTGTACTTTTTCATTTTTGCTCCCCCTCTATTATTTGTGATCCTTTATGATCATGTCCGAATAAATCGAACCATCCACAAACGCTTCAATAATTACTGGTCCATCCATCTCTATTGCTTCCTTGAGCTGGGTACTCATCTCGACTTCGTTGTGTGCTTGGTAGACAGGAACCCCCAGAAATTTATTAGCCTCAAAATAGTTGCCTTTGAGTACGCTCGTGGCGTATTGATCCACGGATTTCCACTCCTGTTTGACCTTGATCAAACTGTATTCATTGTCTACAAGTACCACAACCACCACATTAAGTCCAAGTCGTCTGGCTACCATAAGTTCTCCGCAGTTCATGAGAAAGCCACCATCACCGGTTACACATATTACAGTTTTTTCCGGTTTACACAATTTAGCGCCTATCGCCGATGGGATTCCAAAGCCCATGGTCGACCAACCATTGGTCATCAGTAGTGTGCCCTTTTCTCCCATTTTCCAGAGTTGTCCGATGAGATGAAGATGTGCTCCTACATCTACTGTCAAAATGCCATCTGTTGGTAGGATTTCCCTTATGATTTCCAGTGCCTGTGATGGATTGAAGCTGTCAGTCACCGGATTGAGCGCTTCATACATCTTCTTCTTGTTTTGTGCTACATCATCCAGATTCCAATCATTTTCATATGGATCAAGCGTATTCAAAAAATCCAAGCTGGCCTTCAGGTCCCCGATCACTTCATAGGTTTCCTTATAATCCTTTGTGATATCCAGCGGTTCAGTATCCATATGAATGAGTGGCACATTTGGCATCCACGTTTCATAATTGAACTCTATAGAATCATATCCGATGCCAATGACGAGGTCCGCTTGTCTGTAGATGTTTGCCACAAAATTGCTGTTCGCATGAAACAGAACTCCCGCATAGGATAGATGCTCTTCATGAAGCATCCCTTTTGCCATCGGTGTGATGACGACAGGAAGCTTTTGCTTTTCTATGAAGGTTTTTATCTCTTTTGACAGACCATGTCTGAATGCTGTCAATCCAATGGCCATAATTGGTTTTCTGGATGATGCGAAAACTTCCCTTGCTGTCTTTAGATCCATTTGATCTGGTAATGGAACTTTGGCTACTTCAAACTTGATTTTGATATCACTTGATGTGATCATATCATCATGCGTGTTCGTCGGCAGACCAATATGGACAGGTCCTGGATTCTCTGATAGTGCCACTGAAAATGCTTTACTGAGTGTATAACCAAAATTGTCCTTGTCGATTCGAGTGGTCCATTTGGTGATCGGTGCCATGAACGCTTGCTGATCCATATTCATCTGAATGCGTCTTCCAAGATCCTCATTTTTGAACTCCGTTGTCAATGCAATGAGAGGAGATCGATCGAGCCATGCTCCTCCAACTCCTGTGGCTAGGTTTGTCGCCCCGGCACCGAAAGTCGAATGACAGACTCCTGGGATTCCGGTAAGGCGACCAAATACATCTGCCATCATCCCCGCACTTTGTTCATTGCCGGTTGTTATAAATTCAATACCTTGCTTCTTCATCTCATTCATGTATGGAATCGATGGTCCACCAGGTATACCAAATACATACTTCACACCTAAATC
>JAWSUW010000040.1:0-22523 GCA_033549245.1 Bacillota bacterium
ACTGTAGACTGTCTTAAGCCTCTTTTTCTTTTAGAAGATTTTTTGGTTAAGATATGGCTTGTGTACGCCTTGCTTCTCTTAAGTTTTCCGCCACCAGTTTTCTTTACTCTTTTAGCGGCGCCGCGATGTGTTTTCATTTTTGGCATATTGTGTTCCTCCTTCCGATGTTCGCTTTTATTTTTTAGGTGCAAATATTGCAACTAAGCTTCTACCTTCAAGTTTGGTCGGCCCTTCGATAGTTCCTACCTCTTCAAGCGTTTCACCAAATTTCTTTATAACTTCAAATCCTTGCTGAGTATAGCCCATCTCTCGACCTTTGAATCTTAATGAAACTTTCACTTTATCCCCGGCGAGTAAGAACTTCGCAGCATTTTTTGCCTTTGTATCCAAGTCATTTTTCTCGATGTTGAGACCTAAGCGAACTTCTTTGACAGAAGCGCTTTTTTGCTTTTTGCGAGCTTCCTTGTCACGTTTTTGTTGCTCGTATCTGAACTTACCGAAATCCATAATTTTACATACAGGCGGTTTCGCATTCGGTGCAATTTTAACCAGATCGAGTTTTTTCTCCAGTGCCAATTGATACGCTTCTTTTCCTGACATAACGCCAAGCTGTTCGCCTTCATCACCAATTACTCTAACTTCCAGGTCGCGAATTTCTTCATTAATTTCAGCTGTTTTGATAAGATACACCCCCTATGTTTTTTAAAAAATAAAACGGCAGATAGAATATTCTATCCGCCGTAAGCAACTTTACCGTATACATCAAATGTAAGGTTAAGAACTTGGTAACCATATGAACTCAAACGTTATATGGTGAGAAGCGGACTTCTTCTTATCTGTCATATTGACCTTAATTATAATATCATGTCTCCAATAACTTGTCAACTATCATTCTTCACTAATTTTGAAGATTGAAGTAAGCGCTCTTGATCTCAATTCCTCGATGATTTTATCAGAAAACTCGTCAAGTTGCAAGCGACCAATTTCACCGATGTCTCTAGAACGAACCGCAACTTTCCCTTCTTCGACCTCATTGTCGCCGAGAATCAACATATATGGGTTCTTTTCAAGTTGAGCTTCTCTGATCTTGAAACCAATTTTTTCAGCTCTATGATCCACTTCAACTCTAAGACCACGCTCTTTCAGTTTTTTGGCGACTTCTTCAGCATAATCGATGTGTCGATCTGCGATGGTGAGAATCTTCACTTGAACGGGAGATAACCAAGCAGGGAACTTTCCAGCGAATTCTTCAATCAAAATACCCATGAAACGTTCAATACTACCAAACGCCACACGGTGTATGACTATTGGTTGATGTTTTTCGCCATCTTTACCTATATAGGTAAGTTCAAAGCGCTGAGGCAATTGCATATCAAGTTGGATGGTTCCGCATTGCCATGTTCTGCCTAAGCTGTCTCTTAAATGGAAGTCAATCTTAGGACCGTAGAACGCACCGTCACCTGGATTGAGTTTGTACTCTACTCCTAATTCTTCAAGTGCTCCCTGAAGTGAATCTTCAGCATGTTTCCAATCCTCGTCTGATCCCATTGATTTTTCAGGTCTAGTGGAAAGTTCAATGTGGTATGAGAATCCAAATTTCTTATAAACTTCATCGATCAGGTTGACTACACCAATGATCTCGTCCTTGATTTGTTCAGGCAACATGAAAATGTGTGCATCATCTTGTGTGAAAGCACGTACCCTCATGAGACCATGGAGCGCTCCAGACAGTTCGTGACGATGGACTCTTCCGATTTCGCCGACTCTCATCGGCAAATCTTTGTAGGATCTAAGGTCGGTTTTATATACCAGCATGCCACCTGGACAGTTCATTGGCTTGATTGCATAATCTTCTTCATCTATTGTGAGCGAATACATATTTTCTTTATAATGGAACCAGTGGCCTGAAGTCTCCCATAATTTTCTATTGAGAATAATTGGAGTTTCAACTTCCACATAATCAGCAGTTTCATGAACTTCTCTCCAATATTTGAGCAATTCATTTTTAAGAACCATACCATTAGGAAGCATGAATGGAAAACCAGGACCTTCTTCCATCAAAGCAAATAATTTCAGTTCTTTACCAAGTTTACGATGGTCTCTTTTCTTTGCTTCCTCAAGCATTGTGAGATAAGCTTCAAGCAAAGATGCTTTTGGAAAAGAGGTTCCATAGATTCTCTGAAGCATCTTGTTTTTTTCATCACCTCTCCAGTATGCACCTGCCAAGCTCAATAATTTGAAGCTTTTGACATCTTTTGTGGACTGCACGTGGCAACCTGCACAAAGATCGACAAACTCACCTTGTTTGTAGAATGAAATGATGGCGTCTTCAGGAAGATCTCTGATCAATTCCACTTTGTAATCCTCATCCTTTTCAGCCATGAACTTGATGGCTTCATCTCTTGGAAGCTCAAAACGCTCCAATGTCAAATCTTCCTTGATGATTTTTTGCATTTCTTTCTCAATTTTTTCAAGGTCTTCTGGCACAAACTTGTGCTCAGTATCAAAATCATAATAGAATCCATTGTCAATTGCAGGACCTATTGCGAGTTTTGTATCCGGGAACAATCTTTTAACCGCCTGTGCCAATATATGTGAACTAGTGTGTCTGTAAGCATGATTGCCTTCATCGTCATCAAATTTGAATAGACTAAGTTCGCAATCCTTTTGTATTACATAAGACAAGTCGACGGTCTTACCATCCACCGAACCGACAATTGCTTCTTTTGCAAGCCTTCCAGATATGGAATGAGCTACATCATAGACTGTTGTGCCTTTTGGAAATTCCTTTACCGATCCATCTTTTAAAGTTACTTTAATCATGTCCATCTGATTACCTCCTAATCATTTAAGTTCAAATAAAAAAACTCCCATCTCTAGCGTATGCTAGGGACGAGAGTTGCTCGCGGTTCCACCCTAGTAGTCCTTGACGGACCACTCGAAAGCCTTAACGCGGCCGACGCTGTATTTTCATTTTTTACTCATACAGAGCTAAAAGTTAGTTTTCACACAAACGGTTCATATTCTTCATTTCAGCCAAGTGAAGAACTCTCTAAATGCCTCTCTGTGCTAATTTTCTTTATCATAGCTAATTTTCAATTTAAAATCATGATAGCTCAATACCTGACTTTTGTCAATATTTCATTTGTAACCATTATTGAAATAAATATAAAATGATCACACCTTGAATGAGACCGATGAAAAATCCGATTACTCCTCCGAGCCATTCAATATGCTTTAGTTCTTTTTTTGCGATTCGAAGCGTCATTTCTTCAATCTTCTCGAAATTATACCCATTGATTTTATCTTCAATCATTTTGCTGATATCAATGCTTTCAATAGCCTTGTGAGTGAGTTTTTCACCCATTTCCACTACCAGTTCATCTCCACTTTCATCAATCATTTTATCAATGTTTTGAATGATGATTCCTTTGAACATGGATGGAATGACAGATGGCATTTTCTCATTTGCAATTTGGTTGACTTTCTCTTTGATTTGCTCAATGATTTGCTTCTTATCCATGTCCATCAGAAATTTGTCCATAATCTGTTCGATCGACAAAAGTTCTTCTGATATGACATCACCAATCGACTTCGCGATTTCGGTTTTCCTTTTGGGAATCAATCCCTGGATTGAAAAGCGTGTCCCTGGAATTCTTATAGGTTCAAGAGGTCTGAACATCAATTTGATGGCAACAACATTTGTACTCCATCCAATAAGCGCTCCAACTACGGCAAGCAATAATAATCTTTCCATTCTCTATTTCTCCATTTGATTTAAAAGATCAATCAACTCATTCTCTTCAAATAAATATTTATTGTTGCAAAAATGACAGATGAGTTCCGCCTGACCATCTTCATCCAAAATCTCCTGAAGTGCAGTTTTCCCAATACTCATCATGCCAATCTTCATTTTTTCCCTACTGCAATCACAAACATATTCAAGCGGATAGGTTTCCAGTTCGTCCAGTCCAAGTCCAGCAAGTACCTGTCCCGCAATTTGTTCAACAGTCAACCCGTCCTCAAAAAGTTGAGTGATGGACTTCATTCCACTTAGATTGGCTTCCAGTTGATCGATTGTCTCACCTTGGGTTTCAGGCAAAATCTGCACGATAAAACCACCTGCTGATTTAACAGTAGCTTCTGGACTTAGGAACACCCCTAATCCAACAGCCGTAGGTTGTTGTTCTGATTGACCAAAATAGTGTGCCAAATCTTCCGCGATTTCTCCAGAGACAAGGTCTGATTGTCCAATGAAAGGCTCTTTCATTCCATAATCCCTGATCAAAATCACTTTTCCATCAGTACCAACGGATTCTCCTACAGCCAATTTTCCAAGTTCGTTGGTTCTGGTCTCAGCATGCGGATTGGATGTATAAGCTTTGACATGGCCGTGAGTATCTGCAATAGCAATCATCAGCTTGATATCACCTGAACCTTTTATTTGTAAAGTCACTTTTTCTTTATCAATTTTACTCATCATCCCCATCATTACAGCAGCAGTCAAGGTTCTTCCAAGAGCAGCTGTGGAAATCGGTGATAAATCATGTGTTGCTCTTGCCGCTTCCACCATTTTAGTGGTATCTGCGACATAGATCCGCACTTCTCTGTTATGCGTCATTCCTGTTATAAGTTTTCCTAACATATTTCCTCCGTCATCCTTTAAGCTTCAGAACAAAACACATTCTCTGTGATATATCCTCTAAAGCCTCAAAACTGTCTCCATCAATAAGCTCTAAAATTTCAAAGTCAGCTTCTATATTCTTTTTTATCTCTTCGATCTGATATGCTCGCTGCTGATGATACTCCTCAATTCTTTTATACATTGACCCGTCATCGACAAAAAGAGTCAAAAGGAAGTTGAGTTGATTGGATTCCTCGTCATATTCATTCTCCCAAATATAGGCTGAATGTTCAAAGGTTTCCGCAAAAGTCGAATTACCAATCACTTGACTCAGTTTATAAATTGTACTGAGGTCAAATATGAATAACCCACCTGGAAGCAAATGTTTTCTCACTTGGTTAACAGCACTTAAAAATTGCTCTTCATCACTCAGATAGTTCATACCATCGCATAGACATAAAATAACATCATACTGTTTACGTGTTTCAAAGTCAATCATGTTCTGATTGTAAAATTTGATTTTTTGTTTCTCCATACTTGCTTTACTCGACGCAATTGTAAGCATATCCTCAGAAAGATCAAGACCTTCTGTTATGAAACCCGATTTACTGAGTGAGATGGCCATCGTCCCTGTTCCACAAGCCAATTCCAAAATTTTTTTCGTTTCAGGTCTATAAGCGTCAATACGTTTAAGTATTTGTTCATGCCAGAAATCATAATCGACATCATATTGCATGATATCATAAACGTTAGCGAATTCACTGTAAGGATTGTTCAACTTTATCCCACCTTTATATATGCATAGTAAATTACATAACCATAGAACACCATAGAGATCATTATTGTGACCACTGTGGAAAATTTGAATGTGCTAGTCTTTCCATTCCACAATTTATAACTGGATTGTCCTTTGATTTCTTTGATTTTTTCGATGTTTGTGATCAATACCTTATCGTTTTCAACATCTTGGATGATTGGCATGATGTGAAGTTCTTCGCCGTTATTTTCAACGATTTTATATTGTTTGAGCTGTACCGTCAAAGTATCTCCAGGTTCATACCTTGGATATGCTTTTTTGATTCTTTTAAGAAGTGTTTTAACCCCAACAACTGATGCTATGGAAAGAATCAGATAAAAAAAGATCACACCAAGCAATACACTTGGCGATTGGAAGAGCACATCTCCTTGTGCTACCTC
This sequence comes from Bacillota bacterium, assembly GCA_033549245.1. Taxonomy (GTDB): domain Bacteria; phylum Bacillota; class Clostridia; order Peptostreptococcales; family Acidaminobacteraceae; genus Fusibacter_D. The sequence continues at coordinate 5,822 of JAWSUW010000040.1, forward strand.
GACAAACTCAGAACTTGCACTATTGTTGCCCAAACTGACCAAAAATCCCATTGTGACAGCGATACCGTTATTGGCAATGTGGGCAATAATAGCTGCATAAACGGAATTGGTGATCTGCACCAGATATGAAAATACCAGCCCAAGCACTATCGGACCAAATAGGTTTTGTGGATTGAAATGAAAAATTCCAAATAGAACAGCACTGAAAATGGCAGCTGCCTTTAAACTCATCTCATTCTCATAAGCGTTCAAAATCATCCCCCTGAAAAAAAACTCTTCGCAGATTCCAGCCGTAATCGCTATCACAAAGAAGAGAAGCATGAACTCCAGACCGCTTTCTGCGGTTGGAATAGGAGCCATGATAGAAGTACTGAACATCTCGATTATGAAAACCGCGATAAGGTTCACAAGGGCGATTGTGGGTACTAGAAAAACAGCTAACAAGATGATTTTTATAGTCACTTTGAATGGCAGCTTGTTCAGTCTAAACACACTTTTCATATCTTTTTTTGTAACAAATGCGTAAATCAATATCGGCAAAAGCAGTATACCATATTCAGTGATCAACAGTCCTTTGATGACATCAAGACTCTGGACATAAGCACCAAAGGTGAGAAATACAACCGCAAGTATAATAAAAATAGCATTGGCTTCATTGATTTTAAAATGGTCTTCTCTCATGATGCCTCCTTTATTTTATGGATTCAGATAGCAAAATACTGCCTTTTGCACTTAACAGTCCAATATAACTTTCGATACCATCCATCAACACTTTATTGTCAAAATTGAATCTGGAACTGTGAAGTGGATACACATGACCTTTTGTCTCATTATATGACCCAATGAAGTAAAACAGTCCCGGAACTGCCTCCTGATAATATGAAAAGTCCTCACTGATCATTTGAGGTTTGATCAGTTCACATTTATCACCACATATTTTCCAAAATTCATCAAATAAGTTCACATCATTGACTACAGGTGGATACATATCTCTGACTTCAAGTTTTATTTCTATTTCATATGCGGATGCGATACCGCTCAAATAGGTTTTCATTCTGCCAACCATTTTGTTATATACTTCTTGGCTGAAAGTTCTTAAAGTCCCTTCCATCCTTACATTTCCAGCAATTATATTACGTCTTTCCCCACCGACAACTTTACCAATGGTCAAGACAACAGGATCAGTTGGTTCCACGTTGCGAGAAGCGATGGTCTGAAGACCGAGCAAACATTCACTTGCTATCACGAGACCGTCTATCCCGGTGTGTGGCATTGCTCCATGAGCTGATTTCGAAACTATATCAATGTCGAACTCACCCGTCATCGCCATCATTGGTCCTGGGCACAAGGCTATTTTTCCCTGTTCTATTCCAGGGAATATATGGACACCATAAATCTCATCAACTCCATATTTTTTTAATATACCTGATTTCACAATATTTTCAGCCCCACCAGGTCCCTCTTCAGCCGGTTGGAAAATCATAACGATATCATCCTTGACTTCGACAGTATCTCTTGTCAATAAATTCGCAAGACCTATAAGCATGGACATGTGCCCATCGTGGCCACAGGCATGCATGAACCCATCATGGGTCGAATGAGCTTCGAAATCACTCTCCTCAGACACGGAAAGTGCATCTATATCCGCCCTGAAAGCAATCGTTTTACGTGGATTTTTTCCTTTGATCAAAGCTATGATTCCCGTATTGTCCACAATTTCATAAGGGACTCCCAGTGATGAGAGCTTATCTTGCAGCCACTTGGATGTTTTATATTCCTCAAGTCCAGGTTCGGGAATTTGATGTAGGCATCTTCTCGTTTCGAAAACATCCTCTTCTATTGTTTTAAGCAGTCTGTTCATCTCTGACATCCTTTCCTATGAATTACATATCACTCTATTTTATAATATTACAATCCAGTATTCAATAGCACTAAAAAACACCCTGTCTTCTATTGTCGAAGTCAGGGTGTTTACCGATTTAATCCACAAAAGCAAATACGTGATCTATGTTTCTGAAATAATCCCCATAATTGAGGCCATATCCTACAATGAACTTGTCGGGAATCTCAAAACCTACATAATCAGGTTCATATACTACTTTTCTTCTGGAAGGTTTATCGAGCAGCACACATGCTTTGATGCTTTTCGGATTTCTCTTTGATAGAATCTCTATCACGCCAGTCATGGTAAGTGCAGAATCAGTGATGTCATCCACTATGAGCACATCAAACTCGGTAAGATCCACGTTGATGTCTTGAACCACTTTTACTGTACCCGTGGTATGTTCATCATGTCCATAACTTGAAGTGGTCATAAACTCTATACGAACTGGCAAATCAATTTTTCTGACCAAATCCGCTGTAAATATAAAACTGCCTTTAAGCAGTGAAATCACAAGTAGGTTTTTATCTTTATAGGCTTCTGTAATCGTTTTTCCGAGTGAAACCACACGTTCCTCAATTGCTTCTCTTGATAATAAGACTTCTCTGCGCTTATTCTCAATACTCATCACTTACCTCCATTAGTCTTTCTCATTTTTTATTCTCTATTCTATATCAATTGAGATACTTTTTCAAGACACATAATGCCAATTGAATATATTACAAGAAATTAATTGTTGCCCATCTTATTTTAATTGATAATACACGGATATCAATAGTACAATGAGAATAGTTGAATATAGGGGGAAATAAGATGGAACATGTCACAAAACAAAAAAAAGCGATTTCGATTGAGACATTTGTTTTTTTAATTGTTTCTGGGGTTGTCTTCGGATATCTTGCGACTGAAATGGGAGTCGATAAGATGTTCAACACCATAATGAACACAGCGCATTACCTTTTGCTCGATGTTGTGTTTTTTATTATGGCAGTTGCTGTATTGGCAGGTGCATTTGCTGCACTTTTGTCAGAATTTGGTGTCGTAGCATTGATCAACAAAATCATCTCTCCAGTGATGAAACCTCTTTACGGATTACCAGGTGCCGCGTCCCTTGGAATGCTCACCACATATTTGTCGGACAATCCAGCTATTATTGCTCTTGCCCATGACAAAGGTTTCAAAAAGTATTTTCATGATTATCAACTCCCTACATTATGCAATCTTGGAACGGCATTTGGTATGGGACTAATTCTGACTACATTCATGATTGGACTCGGAGATGGTGTAGAATATATGATACCTGTTCTCATCGGCAATATCGGTGCGATCATCGGAAGTATAGTCAGTGTCCGCATCATGATGGTATACTCCAAAAAGTATTATAATGTAGGCAAAGTGGAAATGGAAATCATCCCTGCAAATGACAACCTCAACAAACTCCGAGAAGTTCGAGTGGGTAATGTATTTGAACGCGTCCTCGATGCTACACTTGAAGGTGGAAAATCAGGTGTTGAACTTGGACTTGCAATTATCCCAGGTGTTGTCATCATCTGTACACTTGTTATGATCTTTACTTTCGGACCTGCAGAAACCATTGATGGTGTTGCCATCTATACAGGAGCCAAGAAAGAAGGCGTGGCACTATTCCCTAAAATTGGAGAGTTGTTCAGCCCGATTCTTAAACCGTTGTTCGGTTTCGAAAGCGCTGAAGCCATAGCATTTCCTATCACTGCACTTGGTTCTGTAGGCGCAGCTATGGGACTTGTCAAAGATTTTATAACCAGAGGACTTGTTGGACCAAGTGACATTGCTGTATTTACTGCCATGGGTATGTGCTGGAGCGGTTATCTCAGCACTCATGTCGGCATGATGGATGCTCTTGGTGTCAGAAAACTTTCTTCAAAGGCAATTTTTTCCCATACTATAGGAGGCATCATGGCTGGCATATCAGCTCATTACCTCTATTTATTGTCAACTATGATTCTATAATGCTAAAGAGCATCCAGGCGACCCTATAAGGTCACGTGAATGCTCTTTTTATATTTGTTCTTTTGCAATCATGAGCCCCATGATTTTTTCCACCAATGGTACAAAAAGCATTGATGATGGTACTGCTATGATATATCCCATGATAAAGGATTGACCCCAGGCTGAAAGAAAATATCGGTCCATACCTTGATTGATCAAAGTCATGAAAAATGATATTGAGAGTGAAATGCCTAGAGAAGCCAAAGCATTGAATAGTATAAATTGTGTCACTTTGTTTAAACGCATTGATTTACCCCACTGAATATTTTTGTCACTAGAAACATTATACCCAATCAGTGGAGCATTTCAATTTTTTTGTTAAATACTTACAAATTCACTTTTTATTTTGTAAGATGAATTTTATTTCCTTTAAAAGAATTATGATTTTATTCAGCGCAAATTGTATTGATACGAGCACCAAGAAAAAAAACGCTATTCCAACCCATTCCAGTCTCAAATCACCCATATAAGCTCCTATCTTCATCAGTAGTTCTCCAGATCGAATTCAAACACCTCTTTGTCTGATATAGCATCCACATTGATTCGATTCAAATGCAACGAAGGAACTGAAATCCTATTTTCAAGTCCATCGCTGACAAATCTTCGCTGTGGATTCTTTTCATATTCATCAAGCCACCAAGACAATTGCATATCGCCATCACCACTTTGTACCCGGTGAACACCACTTTTGTTGAAATCCACATGATAAACAGGAACATATGGCTTCCAGCCGACTCTGAGTATCGTGTGATTATTGTATTCAAACCCTTCAAATTGACCATTGATCACGTAGGTTCTCAGATCATCATTTTGTGGGCTTTTTCCATAAGGAAGAGCCAATGACTCCATCACTAATTTTTCATTCAGATTGTTGAAGTGTGTCGTATTTTTGCCAAGTGCTCTTTGAATGCCCTCTGCGTCCAGTTTATTCAGATCTTCGTGATTGTAGGCATGATTGCCAATTTCATAACCATGATCGAACAAGTATTGTAATTTTTGCTCGATATACTTGGGCTGACCAAAAGGATTGCCGGCATTGAGATAAAAAATGGCCGCTCTGCCGAATGTTGGATTATCAATATAAAATGCGTCCAATATTCCAACGACGCAATCTGGATCGATTTCCAGACCGTCCTCAGTCTCCAAATAATTAAAATTCGATCTGTGTCCATCGTCGAATGTCAGTACCACTGGTGTTCTCCCAGCCTCAATGTCAAAATTGCCGTCGATGTAATCCTTCATGCTGACTGCGCTGAACCCCATATCAAACAATCTCTGCAAATCACTCTTAAATGACTCTATGGTCCTGGAATAAGTAGTGTTTGTTTCACTGAGATTGTGATACATGACAATCATGATTTCACCGGATTCGTCAGGTCTTACCATTTCATAATCCAGCTCTTCCACTACTTCAATCGCATCAGGCTCCTCGCTATCGTCAGAATCTACAACTAGTTCTTCAATAACGGGATCCTCAATAACAGGTTGTTCAATAATCGGCTCTGGGATGATATCCTCATCTGTCTTGACCACCACTTCGTTTCCACAACCAACTAGAAAGACCACTAGGATCCACGTCCACCATCCTCTTACCAACAGTTTTTTCATTATGCCCCCTAAAATTGTCATTCGTTGTCTATATTATAACTTGAAATGTACCTATAGTCCAAGTTAAGATTTCATTTTGAGTTTAATATGATTTTATGCTATACTATTGCTTGAACATCTGTTCAATCCAACGCGCAAGGAGGGATTTATTTGTGAAAATAAGTCCAGATCAACAACTGAAATCCAAAATAAAATTATTGTATATTATCAATCTATTTTCCGTACCACTCACGAACCAACAATTGACTGATTTTGTACTTGAACATGATATTATGAATTTTTTCGATTTGCAACAATATCTGACTGATCTTGTTGCTACTTCTATGCTCGAGTATTCAAGCAGCGAGGGAGAAAATTATTATATCATCACAGAAAGTGGAAAAAATACACTGGAACTTTTTTCCGATAGGGTTTCACAATCACTGCGCAGGACTATCAACGACAGTGTGGATTCAAAGAAAAAATCGTTTTTGATCAAGACAAATATTTCAGCTGATTATACCAAAGAGGATGACAATGATTACATGGTTCATCTTTCTGTAAAGGAAGGCATCTATACTTTGATGGAAATCAAAGTCAATGTCGTATCCAACAAACATGCCAAGCAAATTTGTGAAAACTGGGAGAAAAAAGCCCAGTATCTTTATGGTGATATCTTAAATAAGCTGGTTGATGATTCAGATTTGTAGGAGCGTCTATGAGAACAAAAATTGCATTATCCGTTTTTTTGACAATAGCACTCAGTTACTTCAATATTGACGTCATTCCACTTGACACACCACTCAAATATTCCTCTCTTCCCACTTTTTACAGCACTTATGAAACCCTGGATCGAGATTTGTTCATACGAAACCAGGGCACTGCCAATACCTGCTGGGCTTTTGCGGCAAATTCCCTACTCGAGATTTATTTGCTCAAAAATCATGGGACCCTTGAAAATTTTTCAGAAACACATATGATAGAAAATTCCCCTATTCCGACTAGCGCACTTTCCGGAGGACGCTTCAATATAGCAATGGGTTATTTTCTCAACAGACTTGGACCAATTGACGAAAATGGCATTCAAAATTATTATGTAAAATCTTATGTCCAGGCCAACGATGATATGAATCTGACCAAACAATTGATCAAGAAACATGGCGCAGTTGTGACTTCAATTTTTTATGATATATCGAGATCCGGTTTTTTTAGTGAAGACACGTCCTCATATTTCAACCCATCAAGAAGCAATCCAATCACTCATGACGTGATTCTAATCGGTTGGGACGATTACTATGATCGAAACAACTTCAGGAGCAAGCCTCAAAGGAATGGTGCTTTCATAGCACAAAATAGTTTTGGAAACGATTGGGGGCAGCACGGTCTGTTTTATATCTCCTATGAGGATGTTCATGTCCTTGATACCAATTACGCTATCGATTCCATTGAACCTATGACTCAAAATTCAAAAGTATACTTTTACGATGAAACCGGAGTCACTCATTTTGAGGGGTTTCCAGAAATCGAAGAAATCTATGGGATCAACAATTTCGTTTCCAGTTATACCGGTACAGATCAGGTAGAATATCTGACCGGCATAGGGATATACACTTCGGAACCTGATACAAATGTCACTCTATTTGCAGATGCCACCAAATTTGATCCTAAGAATACAGACCTAAATGTTCAGGTGGGACAAACAACATTTGATTTGCCAGGTTACCACCGCTACGATCTTGAAACGCCACTTGAACTGATTGGCGGTGCTCCTTTTTATATAGGAGCAAAAGTAAGTGGCTCAGGACCGTTCGTGTTCCCTATTGAAGCACCTTATCCTGGAATGGACTATGAGGTTTTCGCATCGGAAAATGAAGGGTATATTGGCTCGAATTTCTCAACAGGAGAATATTACTCAATATTTGAATTCAGAAATCAAGGCAGTCTGGCGATTAGAGCTTACACTGTCACAAAGTGATAAAAGACTCCCATGACCGAGGTTGAACACCTCTAGTCATGGGAGTCTCTTTTTATTGCTTCAAACTCATGATTCTCATCCTGGCCGATCCGACCATATATAACGATCCGAAAACCACCATTAATGATTTTTTTTCACTCAATTTCATTTGTTCCATACCAAAATCCACTGCGTCTTCAATATTTTCAAATGTACCAATCACTGGAATGGAACCAATGCGATTTGAAAGTTCATTCGCACTAAGCGCTCTAGGATTGTCAGGAGCCGTTGTGATCACTTCATCAAGATAAGGTGATATCTCATGCAACATCGCTTCAACGTCTTTATCTGATAGAACACCCATGACACCGATTACATGATATTGCTCTTTTAGTGGTTTTAAACTTGTTGCTAGACCTTTGATCCCATGAAGATTGTGTGCTCCATCTATGATGATCAAAGGTTCTTTGGATACCACTTCCATTCGGGCTAACCAAGTTGTCTTTCTAAGGCCCTCAACAAGGCTTTCATGGGACACATCAAAACCATGGTATATTTTCAGAGCCTCAATGGTTTCTATAGCCACAGCCGCATTTTGAGCTTGATAGGATGCAATCAGACCAAGTTCATATCGATTTCCTTTGAATTCAAATACCAAATGATTCAGGTTGGTCTCCAGCACTTTCAAACTTTTAAAATCAACCTGGATCAGATTATTGCTTTGAATGGAACAAACCTCTTTAATGACAAGTTCAGTACCACTCACCTGTGGATGCATCACGGTGATTCCATCCTTTTTGATGATTCCAGCCTTTTCATAAGCGATTTTCTCTATGGTATCACCAAGATACTCCACATGGTCCATATCAATTGGAGTGATCACAGAAACCATCGGTAGATCAATGGCATTGGTCGCATCGAGCCTTCCACCCAGTCCAACTTCAAGAACCACGACATCACACTTGTGCTTTGCAAAGTATAACATTCCAATTGCAGTGACAACCTCAAACTCAGTAGGATGGTTGTAACCTTGCTCAAGCATCCAGCTTATTTTCTCCTTGACTATTTCGGTTAGTTCACCAATTTCTTCATCAGTGATATAAACATTGTCAATCCTCATCCGTTCATTGAACGTTTCAATAAACGGTGACGTGTAAAGACCGGTTTTATACCCCGCCTCAATAAGGATATGGCTGATCATAGATGATGTGGATCCTTTTCCATTGGTTCCTGCCACATGAACAAATTTCAAGTTTTTCTGTGGATTTCCAAGGGCTTCAAGAAGGGTCTTGATATTTTCAAGACCAAGCTTGCTGCCAAATTTGTAAGTACTGTGTATAAATTCCAATGCTATAGCATAATTCATCTGTATGCCCTCACCTATAATTTGCCTGCGATTGAAGCGATTCTACTGTTGATTGTATCAAGCAGTTCCTCGTATTTGATTTGCTTTTGACGCTCTTCTTCCAGTAGGAAAGCTGGAGCTTTACTGACAAAGCCTTCATTTCCAAGCTTCTGAACAACTCTGGACACTTCTTTTTCGAGTTTGGTCTTCTCTTTGACAAGGCGTTCCATTTCTTTGGCATAATCAATCAGATCATCAAGTGGCAAGTAAAGTTCTGCCCCATAAATCACTGCAGATACAGCATCTTCAGGAATCAAATCTTTGGAATCCACTTTGGAGACCTCAGAACATGATGCCAAAGTAATCAAATACTCTGATTGATCTAGAATCAAGTTCCCTATGGTCTCATCAGAAGCAAATATCATACATTTAGCTTTTCTTGATGGAACAACATCCATCTCAGCGCGCACATTTCTTAAATTCTTTATAGCTTCCATGACGATTTCCATATTCTTTTCTGCTTCCAGATTGATCCACTCAGTACCACTGACCGGCCAATTGTCTCTGACCAGCATATTATTTCCGTTCGGCATGAATTTCCAAATTTCCTCAGTGATAAAAGGCATAAACGGATGAAGCAATCTCAATATATCTTTGAGAACCTTGACGAGAATTTTTTGCACGGTCTTTTTAGCATTCTCATCAGTGCCATAAAGTCTTTTTTTAGCAAGTTCGATATACCAGTCACAGTAAGAATTCCAAGTGAACTCATATATTTTTGTCGCTGCGATTCCGAGCTCGAATTTTTCAAGTGCAGTAGTGATTTCATCAGTCACTGTAGAAAGTTTCGACATGATCCATTGGTCTGCCAATGTGAATTCTTCTGAACCATCAAAATGAAGCACCGCACCATCCAATCCCATGATGACGAATCTGGAAGCATTCCATAGCTTGTTGGCGAAGTTTCTGGAATTCTCCACTCTTTCAAGTTGGAATTTGAGGTCATTGCCTGGACTATTGCCAGTCGCAAGCATGAATCTCAATGCATCGGCACCATACTGGTCGATGACATCAAGAGGATCCACACCATTTCCGAGTGACTTGCTCATCTTCTTGCCATTGGCATCTCTCACAAGTCCATGTAAGAACACATGATCGAATGGAAGCTCTCCTGTCATCTCAAGTCCTGAGAATACCATTCTAATGACCCAGAAAAATATGATGTCATAACCTGTGACAAGGACATTCGTAGGGTAGAAATACTCAAGCTCAGGAGTTTTGGTCGGCCAACCCAAGGTAGAAAATGGCCATAAAGCACTACTGAACCATGTATCGAGCACATCATCATCTTGCTTGAAGTGAATGCCACCACAGCTCGGGCATACATCTGGCATTTCTTTTGCCACGACAATTTCAGGGCAAGACTGACAATAGTAAGCCGGGATTCTATGCCCCCACCATAATTGTCTTGAAATGCACCAGTCTCTAATGTTTTCAAGCCAATTGTTGTATACTTTGGTAAAACGGTCAGGAATGATCTTAAGTGATTCGTCCTTTACCACTTCCAGCGCTGGAGCTGCGAGAGGTGCCATGTGAACGAACCATTGGTCCGATACCCTAGGTTCTATGACCGTGCTGCATCTGTAGCACATACCTACATTGTGAAGATGGTCTTTGACCTGAACCAGATAACCTTCTGCCTCCAAATCTTTAACAATTGCTTTTCTGCATTCAAAACGGTCCATTCCTTCGAATTTTCCTGAATTTTCATTCATTGTTGCATCAGGATTGAAAATGTTGATTTGCTCGAGATTATGTCGCATACCGATTTCAAAGTCATTTGGGTCATGTGCCGGAGTTACCTTGAGGGCACCAGTTCCAAAATCTTTGTCAACATAGTCATCTGCAATAATAGGCAGTTCACGACCAAACAAAGGCAAAATGCATGTTTTTCCGACCAAATGACTGTATCTCTCATCATCTGGGTTAACTGCAACGCCGGTGTCAGCAATCATTGTCTCAGGTCGTGTTGTTGCGATTTCCAGAAACTCATCAGAGTCTTTCACAGGATACTTGATGTGCCAAAAATGACCTGGTTTTTCTTCATGTTCAACTTCTGCGTCGGACAAAGTCGTCTTACAATCAGGACACCAGTTGATCAATCGGTTGCCTCTATAAATAAGTCCTTTTTCATATAATTTCACGAACACTTCTGTAACAGCCTCATTACAACCTTCATCCATTGTAAAACGTTCTTTTTCCCAGTCGCATGATGATCCCAATTTTTGCATTTGATTTACTATGATACGACCGTATTCATCACGCCACTCCCAGGCACGTCTGAGAAACTCGTCTCGACCAAGATTTTCTTTGGTCAAACCTTCTTTTTCCTCAATGGACTTCAGTACACGAACTTCAGTGGCGATGCTCGCATGATCTGTACCCGGAAGCCAAAGCGCTTCATAACCTTGTAGTCTCTTGAATCTGATCAAGACATCTTGAAGGGTTTGATCCAGAGCATGTCCCATATGCAATTGACCTGTGATGTTCGGTGGTGGCAAAACAATGGTATACGGCTTTTTATCAGGGTTGACGTTTGCACTGAACTGTTTCTTTTCGAGCCACTCGGCATAAATTCGGTCTTCAAAATCCTTCGGATTGTACTTGCTTTGCATAATTTTCCTCCCCATTTTTTACAATAAAAAAATCCATTCATCCCCATGAAAGGGACGAATGGATCGCGTTACCACCCTAATTCTGACACAACAAAAAATGTCAGCACTCATTAAATATAACGGTTATAACCGGATCTGCATACTTGATTTCAGCAGATCATCTCGGAAGCGACCTTCAACAATCTGCTCTGGATGGGTCTCTCAGCCGGTGAACCCCTCTCTCTTACAGTTACAATTGCCTACTCCTCTTCGTCATCAACAACTTATAAAATTGTTTTAATTATAATCAATTGCCCAACTCTTGTCAATATGCTAATATCATTCTAAACCGCTTCTAACGCATTCTTAACCTTAATGTCGGATAATAAATCAGGAGGTAATTATATGGATCGTAAAAACAGATTTTTAGGCGCCACTTTTGTCATACTAGGTGCTGCACTCATTCTCAATTATTACAATATAATCTCTTTTGATATTTGGAGCCTTTGGCCAGTTGTTTTCATTTATTTTGGCATCAAGGCAGAGCGAGATTATTTTAATGGTCATGCGGGAAGTCGCAACTTACTGCTAGGGTCTATCCTGATCATTTATGGTATTTATTTTCTAGCAGATGTCTTTTTAGGTTATCGAATTATGAATCTTCTCGGTCCATTGTTTGTTCTCGGACCAGCAGTTGGATTTCTGCAAATGGCCTATTATGGACATAGACGGAAAAGCAATTATCGTGTCGGTGTGATTTTGACAGTCATTTCAGCATTCATGTTCGTCGACAAACTATCTCTTATAAAATTTGACGTTTTGATCTATGTCGCGTTCATATTCATCGGACTCTTCATGATGAGAAAGAATTCACATGACATTGATAATGAAGACAATGATTTTGAAGAAGATGCGCACCACCCTGATGAAAGATATTAACTAAAAAAATTGCCGGGACTGGATGATTAAATCCATTTCCGGCAATTTTGTCTATTTTATCTCATTATAAAATTTTACGATCTCTATCAAGAGGTCCACAGTCTTCTCCATAGATTGAACCGGAATATATTCAAATCTGCCATGAAAATTGTGCCCACCTGTACACAAATTTGGACAAGGCAGTCCCATGTATGATAAACGGGCTCCATCTGTACCACCTCTGACAGGTACGATCAAAGGCTTTATGCCTATAGATTCCATTGCCTTTTGAGCGGTTTCTATAAGATGGAAATGAGGTAATACCTTTTCTCGCATATTGAAGTAAGAATCGATTAGTTCGAGTTCTACAGTTTTGTCACCATACTTGAAGTTGATGAAATGCTCTATCTCCTTAAATGTGACCTTCTTCTCCTCGAACTTTTGTAAATCATGATCTCGAATGATATATAGCATTTTTGCCTGTTCGACAGAGCCTTCAAAGTCATTCAGATGATTGAACCCCTCATAGCCTTCGGTATAAGCAGGATTATCAAATGTAGGTAGCATCTGATGAAACTCCATTCCGATCAGAAGTGCATTCTTCATCTTACCTTTTGCTGATCCAGGATGAATGTTCGTACCATTGATTTTAATTTTTGCTGTAGCCGCATTGAAATTTTCGAATTCAAGTTCTCCGAGTTCGCCACCATCAACAGTATAACCAAAATCTGCTCCAAGTCTTTCAAGATCGAATCGATCTGCACCTCTTCCGATTTCTTCATCAGGAGTGAATGCGATTTTGATATTGCCATGTATTATTTCTGGAGAATGGATCAATCTTTCCACCATGGATAATATCTCAGCGATTCCCGCCTTATTGTCGGCACCTAGTAAAGTCGTTCCATCAGTGACAATCAAATCCTGTCCGATATAATTTGTGAGATGCTCAAAATCATTAGGTGACATAACAATCTGCTTTTCACTATTCAGCATAATATCTTTGCCGTCATAATTTTCTACAATTCTAGCTTTGATATTTGCACCAGAAAGATCCGGTGAGGTATCCATATGTGCTATGAAAGCCAAATTTGGAGCATTATTGTTATCTGAATTAGAAGGCAACTCTCCATATATGTAGCCATTCTCATCCATAATCACATTAGAAATGCCCATTTCTATCATTTCTCGAGTCAAATACTCACCCAAACTCTTTTGTTTTTCAGTACTTGGACAGGTGTCGGAATCCGGATTGGATTCAGTGTCAAACGTTACATACTTTAAAAATCTTTCATGTACTTTAGTCATTGTGATATTGCCTCCTTGTTTTTTGAATATCTTGAAAGACCACTCCCCCGAAGGCTTCGGTCATTCGTTTGATTATAGGGTGTTCAGCTGAGGAATATGTGATATTGTCTATTTTTTTGATAGGAAGAATATGAATTGAAGTGCCGGATATAAAACATGCCTCAAAATCCTCCAGTTCACTAATGTGAATGTCTCTTTCAACAAGCTCTATCTTCAAATCTCCTAGGATTCCAATAAGTTTTTCTCTTGTGATTCCCATAAGAATGGTCTCACTCTTAGCCGAGATCAACCTTTCATCTTTTATGAAAAATAGATTGGACCGGCTGCCCTCTGAGAGGATGCCCTCTGAATTGTGCAACAACACTTCATAAACTTGTTCTTTTTGCCTGAGCTCGGCAATCTTGTTGACATACCCTTCATAAAATACTTTGGCATGTGGATTTTCACGTACGACCTCGGTCGTCATGACATCCACGCCTCTATTATACTCCACTGGAATCGGATATGAGGACTTTACGAAATATAGAACGGAGTGATCGATGCCATGGACTGATCTTCCTACTTCAAGTCTTATATTATTGTTCATTATTCCAGTTGATTCCACTAATTTTCTGATGGCCTCATAATAATCCTTTTTATGAAAGTATGATGGATACCCCACAAGTTCAAGAGAATGTTCCAATCTTTCCATATGAGCTTCGAAAAAAAGCGGTATTCCTTCCATCAATCTGATAACTTCATATACAGGTGGATTTTCAAAATTCAAAGTGTTGTCATCTGCTTTGACATCACCACTCAACCAATACATCTGATGAATCCTATTGATCATTTTTATGCCTCCATGTAGTGTATTCCAAGGATATTATACCATATTCAACACATAAAAATACGCCTTGAGAACTCCCAAGACGTATAATTATTATTTATTCTGTTCTAATAGCTTCTAGTGCACTGAGCTTCGTTGCGCGTACTGCTGGATAGTACCCTGCGATCAATCCAATGATTGTCGAGAAACCAAGTCCAAGAAGTGCTAACCAAGCGGGTATATAAGAAAGGATCTGCGGACCATAATAACCGGTATCCCCTGACATTCCGGATATCACAGAGTTGATTATGAATGATACACCATAACTGAATGCGATTCCAAGTAATCCTCCAAAGAATCCAAGCATTGCCGCCTCAAACAAAAACAATCGTTTGATGTCTTTGAGTTGTGCTCCAATGACTTTCATGACGCCGATTTCCTTGGTACGCTCATAGATGGACATCACCATGGTATTGGTGATTCCAATTGCAGCTATAAATAATGAGACAGCACCGATTCCACCCAAAATGGCTTGAATCATGGCAGATGTCTTTTTCATATTTTCAAGAGCATCCGTCAAACTGTAAGCCTCAAATCCCATCGCTTTAATTTGGTCTTGAACTTCCTGAACGTTCTTCACATTATCGACACTTACCTTCATCTCATCGTACTTGTTGACCTTTTCATTGCTCTTTGGCTTTCTGTTGTTGCCTCCAGTATTTCCATTGCCATTATCTGTTTTATTTTTGCGATCGAAATCCGCTTTAAGTTTTTCAAAGGTCTCATAATCCATGAAGATATCCCATGCGTAATTCCAGTCAGTTTCGCTGGTAACTCCTGTTGGGTTTAGAATATATCCTCTTGGCCTGCGCCCCTCATAATATTGTGACGATGGTAAAAGTTCAATCTTGTCCTCAAAAATGTTGATTTGCGGCGGATTGCCATATGGATTTCTGGACTGGGGATCATAAAAATTTTGAGCAACTTGAAAACCGAACAAAGCCTCGTATTGTCCCTCCACAGAAGGCATGACGCCTTGACTGAGTTTGATGTTCATCAGAGCCAGTTTGCTCAGGTCGACAGCTTTCACATTGCTGTAATTCTCATATTTGCCGGCATAGATCTTTGAATCGAATCGCTTGAAACCTATAGCAAAATCCACATGATCCATACTTTCAATCACTGATATGGTTTCGTCATCCAAGTAAACTTGATCCGTGCCGGTCCCAGATGAATCCCCTGGCATTGCTTCATACATTCTGTAATTATAGATATCTATCATTGTCAGACTGCCATATTCTTCGAGTTGTTGCTCAAAGGCTTTGTTCATTCCAAGTCCCAAAGAGACCATGACAACTATGGCAGCAGTTCCAATAACGACACCGAGGACGGTTAAAATAGTTCTAGCTTTTCGACGCAATAAGTTCTTAATGCCCATCAAAGCCAAATCTATACTATTCATCCAATGCCTCCAATTCTTTTGCGAGTCTTTTCTTCTTTCTCGATCTTAAAATGAAAAATAATACAATTGCAAATAGTATTGCAGCTCCTATAGCGTATTTGACCCATCCATTGTTTGAAGGTTCTTCCATTGGCATGCCCGGATCAATCGGTCCACCTGGGAATTCACCATCGAAGACTGGTGCTTCAATCACCGAATAAGAAAAGTCCTTTTCCACAGTGGAGATATTACCAAGTGCATCTTCAAAGGAATAGACTAGTTTTCCTTCAAACAGCCCCATTTCTTGTGCAAAAATCTGAGCGGAAAAATAATCACTGCTGCCTGCTTCAAAGTTTCCGACAAAGTAACTGCCTTCATTGGTCTGAACACCTTCGAGTTTGACCATCATGTTGTACATTGTCGATTTTCCCATGTTATAAAACTCTTGTTCAATATAAAAAGGTTGCCCAGAATAAATCTCAAATGGAAGTACGAGCTCTGATGTCTCCAGTCTGACTGGTTGTGCAACCGCAACACTGAGTACTTCAGTTTCCTCAAAAGGATTGTTGTTCTGATCATATGCATTTCCAGAACTGTCTTCATATTCCATTTTTGTAGTCAAAGCATATATTTTGACATTGGCATCTATTTTCGTTTTCAAGCTGATGGTATGTTTTGCAACTTGATTTGGTCCGATGTTTGATACAAAAAACGAACTTGATGAATCTACCGGTGTGAATACATTTTCCTCACTGCTGAGCGTCACTTTGATATTTCTGGTAC
>JAWSUW010000041.1:0-16916 GCA_033549245.1 Bacillota bacterium
CAGACTCAAGCCATAAAATTTTCACTTCAAAGCCAAATGGGCGATGTGATCCAAATAGAGTCTAATTTGGTCTCTGCAATCATTCCGGAAACAATCGGCACATATGATTCAGCAACTGGAATTTTGACGAGTGGCACTGGAGTCAATCAGGCAATACTGGAATTTTCATATGATGGTCTGACCACTTACATTCCTGCAGGAGTAGGAACAACTAAAGTGACATTGCATGATTTTGAAACACCTACTGCAACATTTTCAAGTTATCCGTTACTGATGCCTGGCAATTATCAAGAAATTGCTGAAGCCGGTTATACCGGTTCTGGTGGATTGTTATCTTATGATTTCTCAAATCATGATGTGACAAGAGCTGCATATATGAACATCACTAACCCAAAACCACTTGAATCAGGCACAAAGTCCATTGGATTATGGGCGCTTGGTGATTATGGCAACTCACATTGGCTTAGAGGTCGCATCACCGATGCAAACGGAACTTCAGTGAACTTGACATTTGCAAAAAATGTCGACTGGACAGGTTGGAAATACTTGACCGCTGAAGTCCCAAACACTTTGGTCGCACCTTTTGCACTCGATAGGATTTACCTTGCAGAAGCGGATCCACTTCTCAAAGATTCTGGCTATATCATCGTTGATGATGTAGATGCAGTGGTTTCACATAACCTTTCTTTGAATGTTCCTGCTAATGTTACCCGTATGAAGGGAATCACAGATTATAGATTGCCTGATGCAATACGAAATATCAAAGACAAACAGGTCCGTGTGAATTATCCTGCCAAGGACTCAACTATAAAAGTCGTACCGGCTTATTCGAAACAATTTATTGGTGGAATTCATTATTTCACCATGGTGAACAAAGATGGATCCATCAGACAAAATAGTGCAGATCAGTGGAAGAAGTTGATCGAGTTCATAAATGTCAATCCACAAAGTCCAATAGTGATTTCAATGAGTGACAGCTACCAATTCAAAGACCGACTTGAAGGCGATTTGCTCTTTGAACTGCTGGGTAATCTGGTGGATAAAGGGACCAATGTCTCGGTAGTATTTCCTTCAACTGCACAGACAGCTGTACTTAGTTACAAAAATGGTGTGAAAATCATTCAGCTCCCTAAAGGAACTGGATCGATGATCTTCGGAATTTCACAAAACAATCTTTATTATGAGTATATTAAGTAAAAATAGGAGATCAGCTCGCGCTGATCTCCATTTTTATGTGGATATTTTCTTTTTCAAAGCCTTCAACATGAACCGAAATTTGTGCATCTCCAGCTTCTCCGGTTGATTTGATCCAAAATGCTCTTGAACCACCAATCAGTGCAAATGTCTTGGGTCCGATGATTTCAACCGGACCTGCGGTTTCTAGTGTTACAGCAGGCATCAGGTAGGGAAGAGCATTCCCGTACTGATCATTGACGGAAATCACAACTCTTGTGACATCATAGGTATCTTCTTCAATCAAATGATATGAGTCTGGAGTAATTTTGAGAGTTGGAATCGCGTCGGCAGATTTGGTGATCGTCAATTGATGCTCTCCGTTTTTATACCCTTCAAATTTGAATTCAGTGGACGCTTGTCCCCAGTTACCAATATACCTTGTGTAGAGATCTGCGGCATCTTGAAAACTCATTTTATATTTAAGCAGGATTTTTCCCATGGATAGACGATCTTTCAAAGATAGTTTTGGTCCATGACTGGCGACACTAAGCAGAATCCTTTTGACAATTTTAGCATCTTCCCTTGAAAACGCTTCCCCCAGCTCCAATAAGTCTCCTATCAGATCATCAATGATCACAGGAGGATGAGGGAGATGTTTCAGTAAATCAGTGGATGGATAAAATGTGCCAATCAAATGATTATTCTTGTAGACTTTTACAAAATCCGAATTTGTGAACACCACCACATGACCTAATTCGGAAGCTTCAAAATCTCCGATTTGCATACTGGAGAGCACCTCCATATATGGCTTGAGATCGGATTGTGAGGCATATACAGCTGAGGCGTATTTTGGAATTCTGAACATGTCCATGACGCCGTGATAACAAATTTTGTCTCCAGAACCAAAATCCTTATGCGTGTTGTAATCGAACATGCACCAGCCTATTGCACCACTGATTTCTGGAGTTTCATACATAGTATCAAGGACTTTTGCATGCCTTATGGCTTGGTCGACTCTTCTTTTTTCCACATCGAATTTTTTTACAGGAAACATGTGCCCATTGTGCTCTGTGACAAGATAAGGCATTTTACGCTTTGCGATTTTTTGAGGGGCTTCAAGTGAGATATTGTCACCACGGTGAACAAAGTCATTATAGGTGTAGACATCTTCAAACACTTTGCTTCCCGCAAAGTTTCTGACACCACCGGTTTGTCTGCTGTCATCGAGTTCATGGGCGAGTGCATTGGCTTTGGAGTAAAAAGCATCGCTATCTTTGGATTCGTTGATTCTCACGCCCCATATGATGATGCTCGGATGATTCCAGTCACGTCTGATCATTTCTTCTATACTGATCAGCGCATTTTCCTGCCACACCTCATCACCAATATGTTGCCATCCTGGAAGCTCTTCAAAAACGAGCAATCCTATGGCGTCGCAATGGTCGAGAAAAAACTTGGATTGGGGATAATGCGAACAACGCACACAGTTCAGACCAAGATCATATTTCAATAGTTCAGCATCTTTGATTTGTGCGCTTTTAGGCATGGCGTAGCCGACATATGGAAAAGATTGATGTCTGTTGAGGCCACGAAGCTTCACCAGTTCTCCGTTGAGGTAGAACCCGTCATTTCTGAAATCCACTGTCCTGAATCCAAATTTCGTGCTAAACTCATCCACTGTCTCATCGTTTTGAATCAACTGAACTCTCAATTGATACAAGGCAGGATCATCCAGAGACCAAAGCTTGGTGTTGTGAAACCCATCTTTTACACTAAAATGTGTGGTTTCATCACAAGGTAAAGTGTGAGTGTATATCAGCTCATCCTCCAAAAGAATTTCGGCTTTGATCAAATAAGAAGAATCAAGCGGGGCGGAGGTGAAAATATCGATTTCATATGTTGAATGCTGTGCTGAGACCTCAGGCGTTGCGATTTTTATATTTTCTATAATGACTGGAGAGCGATATTCCATATAGACTTCTCTATAGATTCCACCATATGTCAGGTAATCCACCACAAATCCAAAGGGCGGAGTATCACTTCTTTCCGTTGAGTCCACGACTACTGCGATGGTGTTATCCCCTGTCCAGTTCAAATAGGGTGTGACATTTACTTCAAATGGTGTGTAACCACCGAAGTGTTCTGTGACATACTGGCCGTTGATATACACTTTTGAATGATTCATGACCCCTTCAAATACAAATACGATCTCTTTATGGCTCAACTCTTGGCTGGTTTGAAAAGATTTCTTATAGCAGCTTATAAACTGATAGGACTTTTCATCAAAGCCATTGTATGGCAGTTCGATATTGGTGTGTGGAAGTCTCACTGTTTCAAAACCATGACTCGATAATAGATCTTCTTCTGTAAAGTGGGGTTTGTAGAGCCAACCGTTGTTTATTGGTTGTCTGTTGCGCATAGTAACCTCCTATTTGATTTCAAGGTCTCTCGACTCAAGAATTTCTGAAACGATTTGGTCGTAGAACTTAGCATCGATTTTATAGCGTTTCATATAGATGATGAGTGATACGATGAGTCCAAAAATCGGTATCATGAACATGAGCAATCTGAGTCCGGTCAAAGTGGCGGTGGATTGAACCGCATCAGGTACAAAACCTATGACCTGAAGTCCGATGCCCACAATGAATGCACTTACTGCAGAGGAGACTTTAACAATGAAAGTCTGTATTGAAAACACTATGCTTTCACTTCTTATTCCAAGCTTCCATTCACCATATTCAACAGTGTCCGCTAGCATGGCTGTGGTGAGTATGTTCATATAACCCAGTCCTGCAAAAATCAGGAATCCGCTAAAGAATAGGATCGGAAGAGAGAATATGCCGATTTGGCTCGCACCAAACAATCCCAAATAACCGAAAATTGAAACACCAACGCCTAGACTGAAAATGTTTTTCCTGGTAAAGCGATTACTGAGTAATGGAAACGACAACATGGCAAGAATTTGAGCAATTCCCGCAACACCAGCAAATACACTGTATAAAACCTCATTGCCAACATCGTATTTAAAGAAGTAGATTCCGAGTGTCGTTGTAATGTAGGTGGAAATATTGAACATGATGACTGTTGCCATAACGACAAAAAGTTGATCGTTGCTCTTGAGAATCTCATACATTTTTTTGAGAGAGACCTTATCCTGATGTGCGACAACGTGTTCTTTGACATTGGTGACCATTATCGAGATGAATAATACAAATAATAGTGCGACTCCAATTGAAATCATTGAAAATCCAAAACGATCGTTCCCACCGCCAATCATTTTCACCAAGGGAATCGTACCCACAGTGACAATGGTAAATCCGATTGCTGCGAAAACTCTCGCGACAACTGCAATATTCTCACGTTCTTTTTGAACGATCGACAGCGCGGGAATCAATGACCAGTATGGGATATCCATCAAAGTGTAGGTGATCCCCCATAGTATATATAAAACGCTGACATAAATAAGTAGGGTATTTCCAGTAAGAGAAGGTACTGTGAACAATGCCACAAGTATAACAGCATTCGTGAGCGTACCTATGAGAATCCAAGGTCTGAACTTTCCGAAACGCGAACGCGTGTTGTCCACAATCATGCCCATGATGGGATCGTTGATGGCGTCAAACGCCCGTGCCACGAGAAATAGTGAGCCAAGAAATAAAGCGCTTATTCCTACAATGTCATTTAAATAAAAAAGTATGTAACCCGCAACGAAACCATAAACCAAATCCTTACCAAGTGCTCCTAACCCGTAACTAAAGCTTTCTTTTCGATTCATACTGGAACCTCCGAATTATTATTGATCAGTCCGTAAAATATATGATGAATGCATTCGCGCATCAACATCTTTGGAGAATCGTGCTCAGTCAATAACAATTGCTTATAAAGACCGAGCAAAAGAATTTTGAATGTTTCATTTTCGATAGGCCAAACAAGTCCTAGTTCTATGTTGAGATTCAAAAGTTCAAAGGTCTCGTCCCAATTGTTCTCAAGGTATTGATCAACTCTATGATAGAGAGCTGGATAAGTTTCCTTGATGGATAAGATATGGTGATAGTTCACTGCCTCATAATCTGGATAGACACAAAGGATTGCAATCAATTTTTCAAGTGGTGTGAGTGATTTGTCTATGTAGATTTCATGTTCTTTGGCCTTGATGACTCTGAAGAGTTCATCAACTATGTCGCCAAGGATGGCTTCTTTGTTCTCATAGTGTTTGTAGAGTGTTTTCTTGCTGATTTTCAACTCTTTCGATAGTGTATCCAGGTGAAAGTGGACGCCATCCTGATTAAAATGGTTTAGTGCGCATTTTCTGATTTTTTCTTTTACAACATCCATACAAATCTCCTTTGGAAACTCAAATATACTTCTCAGTTTCCATAATATCAGAATATTCTAAAAGTGTAAATAAAACATTTGTTTAATTGGAAATTTTGTTCAAAAAGGTGTACACTTATAACATTATTTGATAAAAGGGGTAATGAAATGTTAAAAGCATCTTATGAGATTGTACAGACTGAAAAAAAATACTTGGACGACTTGATTGAGCTTTTTATAGGAAATTACAAAAAAACTCGAGAGAAGAATCCGCTATTGCCAATCAAATACGGTACATATGAGGGAATCAAACCATCCATATCCTGGATGCTGAACAACTGCAATGGTGTTGTCGCTCTTAAGGATGGCAAGGTTGTGGGTTATATGTCAGCACTGATTCTCAACCAGTTCAAAGGAAGCAACAGAGGTGCGTATACACCTGAATTCGCTCATTCAAGTACTGAAGTGGACAAGGTCAAAATATACAACATGATGAGGACTGAACTTTGGAAATTGCTGGCATCAATCGAATGTACGGTTCACAGCATAACTCTGCTTGACGATGATACTCTTAAAACCGACTTTTTCATGGCGAGCTACGGTTTGCTGGTGATGGATGCAATGAATACTGTGGATCAACTGATCGAGACCACAAAGGCAAACCTTTCAGACAAATATTCTGCAAGGATCGCAAAAGCTGATGAAGTTGATGCAATCAAACCATTGGTATTATCGTATAGAGACTACATGTCCGGTCCTCCGATCTTCAACAATATCGGAGTTGAGGATATTGATGTTATGTTGGAAAGATGGTTTATGGAAGATAAACGTAGCGTTTGGGTAGTGGAATCACATGCTGGATCAGATCCTGAAATCATAGGTTTCGCAAATCTGATCACAGATCCTGACAACGCCAGTTATATTGTGAGAGACACATCGGTATTAGGCATTTCAGGAACATTCATTTTGAGAGAGCATCGCAACGGAGGCGCTGGAAGTGTCTTGTTCAACACGGCCAGCCACTGGGCAAAAGATAACGGCTATGAAAAAATATCTGTGGACTTTGAAAGTGCAAACCCTCTTGCCTTAAAATTTTGGCTGAACCACTTTGAACCCGTCACTTATTCTTTGATCAGACATATAGACGATCGATTGATAGGGAAGCTATGAGCATAGAAGTAAGAATTGGGTTAGAATGGCATTAGAAAATATTAAATCAATACTAAACAAACTCGGGTGGATGACATCCGAGTTTTTTTATATACTGAGTTCAAAGAGAGTGATGAAAAGAGGTGATTATGTTGTTCAGCTTCAAATCGAGACAATTGACGGAAGATGAGCGGATCAAAAGATTGAAATGGATCATGTCACAGTGTGAAATAGATGATTACAAAACCAAGAAATTCAAAGGGCTTTTATATGACACGATTCCGAATGAGACCGGCCTTAAGACAAGGCTTGAAATCATGGGGACTGGTGGTTATATGGAACAGCTCATTCGGCTAAGCAACCGCGATACGGATTATGGATCGAAAGTCGAGAAACTGGCTATGGAATTTTCCAAGACTTATGGATTTGTTCCTGAAGAGAGTTTCAGGACTTTCTCTCTTTGTTCGAGAGCTCTTGGCATAAAGCACAAAAGCGAAGTGACCATCAGTCCTGAAATCGGACAAGCCATGCAAAAGGCACAAGGTAATTTTTCCAAGAAACATTTTAACGAACCGGAAGTAAAGCAAGAAATCAGAAAACCGATTGAGCAGAAATCGACCTATAAAAAGAAGTTGATCAGAAGCAAGGCGAATTTATTCAAGGTCATGATGTTTCTGATCGGGATGATCGCAGGTGCATTTTTTATCGGCTATACATTTGAAATCAATTGGTTCGGGTATTCGTTTATGGCTATTGAGGACGGGCTTGCCTTTTACACCAACCCATGGATTGTGGGTACTGTGATTACGACAATCGTACTTTGGTTGGTTCCGTATGTATCTTATAAAAAATTCGACAAGAACATCGTTGCACTTTATCCGCTGATGATGCTCTTGGTGCAGTTTGGCGCTTCGTCACTTTTCGTTGGCCTCCCGCTGCTCTATGAGAAAATCCAGGTGATCTTATGGTTGACGATGTTGGGATCATTTGTATTATTGAGTTTTTTCTCAGTCAGGCTTCCTCGGGGAGCAAAAGATTTTATATCATATAAGTCCATAACACCATATTATTTGTCGGCAATCACATTCTTCATAACGCAGTATGCTGTGCGTATGATGCTATAAAAAGGAGGGTAACATGTCTGATCTATTGAAACCCGGTGATCACGTCTCATCAGGGGATAAGAAGTACAGGGTACTAAAGGAAATAGGAGATGGCGGACAAGGTAATGTCTACTGTGTCTCGGAAGGAGAGCATTTGTATGCCCTCAAGTGGTACAACAAATCAGCGTCTACACCGGAACAATATGAATCCATAGAAATGCTCATTGAAAAAGGCGCGCCAAGTGAGGAATTCATTTGGCCGATAGAACTCGTCGAAGGAGCTTCCACAGATAATTTCGGCTATGTCATGCCACTCATAAACACCAAAAGATTCACTAAACTGTCATACTACTTCAGTGGCGACGTCGAGGTAAAAAGATTTGAGACAATCATCGACGCTGGCATAAAAATGGCCCATGCCTTCTATGCCTTGCACATAAACGGTCTTTGCTATAGGGATATATCATTTGGGAACTTGTTTGTGGATTTTGAAACCGGTGATGTCATGATTTGTGACAATGACAATGTGACATTTGATAATCTGACTTCTCTTGAAAACAATTGGGGAACCAATGGATTTATGGCTCCTGAAGTCGTTAGAGGAGAATTGCCACCGAGTTCACAGACTGATTTGTTCTCACTTTCAGTTGTGCTTTTCAGAATGCTGCACAAACAGCATCCGCTTCAAGGTCAACGGGAATACGATGTTTTGATCTCAGACTATGAATCCGACCTGGCACTTTATGGGACCAATCCGATTTTCATTTATGACCCGATCGATGCGACCAACAGACCGGTAGCAGGGAAAAAGGATATTGCCGAAGCCTACTGGCCATATTATCCAACTTTCATAAAGGAAAGATTCATCGAGGCATTTACTCTAGGGCTGCACGATCCGCATGCCAGAATTCGTGAAAGTATCTGGATCAAAGATTTGTCGGCTCTCAAATCACAACTGTATTATTGTTACAACTGCGGAGGACAGCTCTTCTATGACAAATCTCTTCTTACAGAACATGTGGTTTGCCCGGCTTGCAAAAGTAAAATCAAAGTATTGCCTCCAAGGCTCAAGATAGGTGATTCCGTGATCATGTTGAATCACGATACAATACTATACGCCAACCAAATCGACAGCAGCAAAGTCATGGATTACGATACGGAAGTCGGCAAGGTGGAAATCCATCCCAAGCATCCGAATGTCTGGGGAATCAGGAACCTCTCAGACCATGTTTGGAGATACGTGACCAAAGAGGGTACAGTTAAAGAAGTGAACAAAGATGGAGTGATTCCCATCATTCACAATTTGGAAATACAGATGGGAACACAAACCGGTACTTTGCGATTGATGTCGCAAATCAAATCATAAGGAGGTCATAAAATGACAGTAGATAGATTAGGAAATATGGGTGCTAGAGATTTACATTTATTTTTCCTCATTGATGCATCAGACTCAATGAGTTACGGAGGTAAGGCTGAAACACTTAACAACGCAATCAGGGAAGCGATCCCACACATCAGGGAAGTAGCTAAAGAAGCTGAAGGGTCCATCAAGGTCCATGCGCTATCTTTTTCAACAGGTGCAAGATGGATTGTGAACAACGTGGATATCAATAATTTCACATGGGAAAATGTAGTGACTAAAGGCGTTACGGACATGGGAAGAGGATTTGAGATGCTCTCTGAGAAGCTCACAAGCGATTTTCAAGGTGAAAGAGGTTATCAACCGATCATGATCCTATTATCTGACGGTCTTCCGACAGACAAGTACGAAGAAGGTTTGAATCAGCTCAAAAAGACTTATTGGGGCGGCAAAGCCATTAGAATTGCCATTGCCATCGGCTCTGAAACCGATATGGACGTGCTCCAGGATTTCATAGGCGACAGTTTTAGAGGTGAACTCAAACCACTCAAGGCCAAAAACGCCGCTGAACTTAAAAATTATATAAGATGGGCATCCACTACAGTGTCGCATGCATCAATTAATCCAGTAAGGGGAATGTTGCCACCACCACCGACACTTGATGATTCTGTCGATGTAGAGAATCTGGACTGGTGATGTCTTATGTGGAAAGCATTTGGGGCCTCAGTGACGGGGCCCTCCCACGTTTCAAAAGAAGTGCCAAATCAGGATGCATTCCAAAGTTATGATAATCATCTTAAAATGATAGCAATAGCCGATGGACATGGAGACATTAAACACAAATTCAGCGACATTGGAGCAAGGAAAGCTGTAGATGTGGCTCACGAAGTCATCGAACAATTTCTCAATGACGGGATTAAAAGCATTGATTCCGCTCAGATCAAATATCTCCTGGAGAACGATATTGCCTTTGAAATCAAAAAACGATGGAAATCCTCACTATTTGATAACGAAAAATTATTTGGATGTACATTATTGGTCGCGTTTGAATTCTTGAACCATCTCTATTTCATGCAATTAGGTGACGGTAAAATTGTCGTCATCTATGAAAATGGCGAAGTTTATTATCCTATTCCAGAAGATGAGCGTTATGTGAACAATATGACTTCCTCTTTGTCTGACCAACTTGCCTGGATGGAATTTAAAGTGGAAGTCCTTCCAATCACAGAATCCATAAAATGGGTTGGACTATTTACAGATGGAGTTGAAAACGCATATCCTCATAATAGATTCGATGATGCTTTCTTTTATCTCGACCTTGCCAAAGCGAAAGTGAATGACGCTTACAGCGACTACCTCAGTACCCGATTGGAACTTGCCTCAGCTTATTCCAAAGATGATACGACCGGCGTTGTCTGGACGAGAGAATTTACAGGACATCAAGATGATTCCGAGTGGAATCTGGATGATCCAACAATTTTATTTACCAGCAATCCGTATGGTTGGAGACCATTGACACAAGCAATCAGTGGCTCAAAAATGTACAAGAGGATTGAGTATGCACATAAAATAATCAACTGTTTTGACTCGGATCATTTGGTCCATGGAAATAAAAATCCGGTTTCCATCAAACAGATTTTCATTGATGATGATTGCGATAAGATGGAATGCCTGAGTAAAATAATCAATTTCAAAGATTTGGTCAGAATTGTTGCGACAGTAGTAGAAGGGACACCTTTGACCGAGGACCATTCAGACTATGAGAATCTTGATTCCATCAAAAGCTTAAGAGAAAAATTGATACACACTCAAAGATCAATCAAGTTATGCTACAGTTGCGGAGAAGAGTACTCAGATCACTGTACCAGCTGCGGTATACAAACCGAAAAGGCTCCATGTCTTCAAGGTGCGAATGGAAGCTTTGAACTGATTTATGATCAAACCATTTTCCTTCATCATATCATGCCCATTACCGGAGGATATGATCCTGTGGTAGGTGTGGTCGTTCAACATCCCAAACATCCATCGGTTTGGGGGATCAAGAACCTTTCAGGTCATTTGTGGTATGCAGAAGATACCAGAGCAGTGACAATCGAAACCGGGAAGGTCATGGTTTTATCTGGTGACCAGATTCGTGTAAATATTTATGGATTACCAGTAAATATACAGATAAAGTAGTTTCAGCTCATGTTGAAGCTGCTTTTTTTGGTTTTTTGAAAAAAAGTTATGAAAAAACAAAAATATTTGATTATTATTATTGGATAAAGGATATTATGGTATATATATAAGAAAATACCGTGGAAGGAGTGAGAAAAAATGAGAGAAGATTATATTCAAGAGATCATGTCGAATGTTTTAGTGTTGATGCCCATGTTGAATAAACGCTTTTTGAGGGAAGATGAACTCTTCAAGTCAGAAAATTTATATCCGTCACATATACAGATCCTACTTTTACTATCACATAACAAACAGTTGACCATGTCTGAGATCAGTAGGGAGATACATGTGATCAATTCCAACTTGACGCCTCTTGTGGACAAGTTGATCAAACTGGGTTACTTGAAAAGACAACCATCCAAAAAAGATCGTAGAGTGGTGCATATTTCATTGACAGCAAGTGGCAAGAGACAGGTTGAAAAACATAAAGTCTATGTCGTGGAATTATTAAAGGAAAGACTGGAGCAACTGTCAGATGAAAAAGTAGAGCAATTGATGACACATGTCAGAGGGTTGTCAGATATTATCTCAGAGTGTATAGAACCGTAAAAAAATATTTGTATGATAAACTGAATTTATGATAGGATGAATTAGGATAGTAATATCCTAATTTTTTTTGATGAACTTTGAATTAGAATGAGGGGGATAAAAATGAAATCAGAAAAGTTGAAAAAATATGCTGAGTTACTGGTCAAGACCGGAATCAATCTGAAGAAAGATCAAATATTGGTTGTTCGTACGCCGGTTGAATGTGCCGATTTTGCAAGACTCATATCTGAAGTCGCATTTAAAGAAGGCGCAAAAGATGTCGTTTTGAACTGGCAGGATGAAGTCGCTTCCAAAATAAGATACCTCTATGGACCAAATGACCTTTTCAACCACTTCCCAAGTTGGCAAAAAGAGTTTTACCTATCGTATGTCAGACAAGATGCAGCATTTCTATCCATTTCCGCTTCAGATCCGGATGTCATGAAAGATGTGGACCCAGAAAGAATCCAGAGGTATTCACGTGTTGTCAGTGCGGAAATTGAAGAATATAGAACGAGAATGATGAACAACGAAAATGTATGGTGCGTAGCATCGGTACCAGCACCGTCATGGGCAAAGAAAGTTTTTCCTGAACTATCAGAGGCAGAAGCGGTTGAAAAGCTCTGGGAAGCAATTTTCGACGCAGTAAGGGTGAATGAAGACAATCCGGTTGCAGCCTGGGATACACACAAGGCAAATCTGAAAAATCAAATGGACCTTTTAAATGATCAACGTTTTAAGACCATCCATTTCACTAATGAACTGGGAACAGATCTTCATGTTGAATTACCAGAAGGTCATTTGTGGCTTGGGGGTTCCGATTTGACGCCAGATGGTCATGAATTCATAGCCAATATGCCTACGGAAGAGGTTTTTACAGCTCCTAAACGCGATGGTGTAAATGGCAAAGTGGTAAGCGCCATGCCTCTGAATTTCAATGGCAGTCTCATAGAAGATTTTGAAATAGAGTTCAAAGACGGTGCCGTGGTGGATTTCAAGGCAAGAGTAGGTTATGAAAATCTGAAGAGGTTGATTGAAACGGATGAAGGCTCAAAATATCTTGGTGAAGTTGCACTTGTTCCTTATGATTCACCGATTTCAAATACGGGTATATTATTCTACAATACTTTATTTGATGAAAATGCCGCATGCCACCTTGCACTAGGTAAAGCATATCCAGTGTGCATCGAAGGCGGAGAAAAGCTCAATTCAACTGAATTGATTGAAAAAGGAATCAATGATTCCATAACCCATGAGGACTTCATGATTGGAACAAAAGATATGAAAATCACAGGGATCAATAAGGATGATGTAGAGGTCTTGATCTTCGAGCATGGCAATTTCGTACTATAAAAAATATGAAATCCAAGGTGCATTCATTGTCACCTTGGATTTTTTTAGTTAAAATAACGTAAAGATTGATATTTTACTCGGATGTTTGGTATATATGAAGTGTAAATTGTTTTTAATTATACTAACAAAGGTGGTTTTATGAGAAAAACTATAATAATAGCAGGAGCCGCAGGTGAGGGGATCAATACAGTGGAACTCTATGTGGAAAAACTGCTCAAACAAGAAGGTTACGAAATATATGCCTATAAAAACTATATGTCCCGTGTAAGAGGTGGTTATAATTACTCGACGATCACAATCGGTCAAGAAAGGGTATACTCTACCGAATCACACGCGGACATCTTTATTGCACTTAATGCTGAAGCCGTCGAAAATGCGAGTGCACAAATCAAAGCTGATGGCACACTGATTGCTCTAAGTGGACTAAAGTCAAAAAACGAGTTTGAAGGAAAAGCAATTTGGGTGGATGAGGACGAACTGAAGAACATCACAAAGAATAAGAACGCATTTGGAATGGTCGCAGTTGGAATGATCATCAAATGGTTCGGTGGTGAAGAATCCATTCTTGAAAAAATCAACAACAAGAAATGGTCGGATTCTATAAATTCGACAAATAAAGCTTGTGCCAAATGGGGATATGAGCAGATGGAAAGTGTTCATATACCATCTAGAGCTGATGATGAACGCATAATCTTGAATGGTAATCAAGCCGTCGCACTGGGAGCACTTAGTGCAGGGCTTGGCTTTTATTGCGCCTATCCGATGGCACCATCAACAGGTATCATGAACTACCTGGCGGCACAAGAAAAGAAAATGAATATAGTTGTAGAACAAGCTGAGGATGAAATTGCCGCTGCCATGTCAGCAATTGGATCCGCATCAAATGGTGTGCGTTCCATGACCGGCACATCAGGTGGAGGATTCGCTTTAATGGTGGAATCCATAGGTTTTGCAGCAGTCAGTGAAGTTCCAATTGTCATCTGCAATGTTCAAAGACCTGGACCGGCCACTGGACTTCCAACCAGAACGGAACAAGCGGACCTAGCGTTCGTTGTTACCGCGTCACAAGGAGAATTCGCTAGAATCGTGATGGCACCTCGAACTGTGTCCGATGCGTATTATTCGACGTTTAGAGCATTCAATCTAGCTGAGAAATATCAAGTGCCAGTAATAATATTGTCGGATCAATTGCTTGCGGATTCTGTCCAAAGTATCGATCGTTTCGATACCTCTTCACTTAAAATTCAACGTCATCTCAAAGAGGATTTTGATCCAAAATACAAGAGATACGATTTTGAAAACATATCTGGAAACAGAAAATATCCTGGATTGGACTCACAGACTCTGATCATGACTGATTCACATGTCCATGATGAGTATGGAAAAGTGACTGAATCCGAAGAGATGACCATTGCACTCAAGAACAAATTTTTAAATAGGTTAGAGGCCATCAAGAAAGAGCTAAGTGCTCCCGAATTCTATGGTGTTGAGAATTATGACACACTATTCATATCATGGGGATCCACTTATGGTGCCCTAAGAGAAGCGGTGGATGAGCTCAACTCAAGAGATCATGAAGTGGCCATGATTTCATTTACAGATGTTTTTCCGATAAGAGAAAATTTTCTTGAACCATTTATCAGACCAGATGTGAGAATTATAAATGTGGAAGGGAACGCCATGAATCAGTTCGGTAAAATCCTAAGGATGGAAACTGGTGTGAAATTCAGTCACAGCATCAACAGATACGATGGAAGACCATTTACATCGGCTTTCATTGCAGAAGCATACGAGGTGATTAAAAATGATTGATAAAATAGATGCATTAAAAACTGTAGACAATCCATTTGTAACGAACAACCCTACAAGCTGGTGTCCGGGTTGTGGAAATTTCAGCATACTCGATACTTTGAATAAAACTTTATTCGACGTAGGACTGAAGCCACAAGATGTTCTGCTCGTTTCAGGAATCGGGCAAGCTGCGAAATTGCCACATTATATTCATGCTCACGGACTTAACACACTTCATGGTAGAGCACTCCCTTCGGCACTTGGTGCACATGTGGCCAACGTTGACCTGAAAATTATTTTGAATTCTGGTGATGGCGATACGTATGGTGAGGGTGGCAATCACCTCTTGCATAATATCAGAAGAAATATTGACATAGTGCACATCGTCCACAACAATCAGGTGTACGGACTCACAAAAGGACAAGGTTCACCAACCACACCACTGGGACAGGTCACAAGACTCCAGTTTGATGGGATGAGATCTGATGCAATCAATCCATTGGCACTTGCAATCAGCCTTGGATGTGGTTTTGTAGCGAGAAGCTTTTCCGGCGACTCGGAACATCTTGAGGAAATGATAAAAGCTGCAATGGACCATAAGGGATATGCCCTCATAGACGTCATGCAGCCTTGTGTTTCTTTCAATAAGATCAATACGTACAAATGGTACAAAGATAGAGCGTTCAAACTTACCGAAGATTACGATCCAAAGGATAAGATCAAAGCTTTTGAGATGGCACAGATGTTTGGTGATGAAGGCATACCGATGGGAATCCTTTACAAAGAGGACAAATCGGACTTCATGTCACGAATTCCTCATATCACCAAGCCGCTGGTATCATACGACAGAAAGCCTGATGACATCGAAAAGCTTCTCGATGCACTGATTTAACCGAATAATCGATACAAGAGGGGGACCAGTATCACAGTGATCAGGCCAGCTAGGCCGATTGCAGCGCTACTGAGTGCTCCTTCTTTTTCGCCGATTTCCAGAGCTTTGGCTGTACCCACAGCATGGGATGATGTTCCAATACCAACACCGACAGCAATTGGATTGACACCTCGCAGTAGTTTTATTACCCATGGAGCCATAAATGCCCCACCAATTCCGGTAAGGATTACCATGATGACTGTAAGTGAACCTGTCCCTCCAAGTATTTCGCTGAGCGACAATGCCATAGGGGTCGTTATGGATTTGGGCAATAATGAAATCAGAAATTCCTCAGGCAATTTAAGAAGCTTGCTGAGCAGCAATATACTAAAAAATGATACGACCACTCCTGAAGTGATGCCGATCATAAGGCTCAAAAAATAGGTTTTTATGGTCTCGCGTTGACGATAAAGCATAAGTCCCAATGCGACTGTGAGCGGGCTGAGCATAAAATGGATCCCGTCACCACCCATTTTGTAGTTCTCATAAGGAATGTCAAAAACTTTTAGAAAACCGATGATCAATATCAGCGCAATCAAAAGTGGATTCGCAAAATCAGATTCAGTCTTTCTTTTGACGAATACACCAAATTGATAAGCCAATATGGTGATCAGTATTCCAAAAGCAGGTGAAAATGTCAATTCTCGAATCATTTTTTCACCTCCTTGCCTCGTGTAAGCACATGAGTCACAAGCATGGTGACGACCATGGTGACAAAAGTAGAGACGAGTGCCACAATCACCAGTGGAGTGACGTGCTCACTTCCGATTCCGTCAAGGGCGAGAATAGCCACACTTGCAGGAACAAAAAAGAAGGCGATATTGGTCAGCAGAAAGTCCCCAATATCTTTGATTTGCTTTTCTTTCAACACACCTGAAGTCAAAGCAACGAATAGGAGCACCATGCCGAGAATGGATCCGGGGATGGCAATGATGGATTCCAGCATGGAACTGAGGAGTTCACCCACTAACCAGAATCCAATCAAAATACCAAA
>JAWSUW010000041.1:16926-22378 GCA_033549245.1 Bacillota bacterium
TATATCATTGCTGCGTTTTATAAATTTAGTCATCGCTTCAGGTGATAAATGTGTGTGACTGAGCATCGCCAAATCATAGAGCTGTTCGCAAATCATATATCTGATTTCTTCAGAAGTTTCCTCATTCTCGATCAAGTGCTGAACCAGAGGATGTTTGATATTGAGAAGCAGCGTTGATTCTGTTTTGAACATATCCGGATTCATACCGGACACACTGTACATTTTCATCATATCCTGCATTCTTCTCGATTCCTCGGAAAGTATGATCATGCTGGACAAACCTTCATTTTTCATTTTTTCGAGTTGAATGTTTATTTTGTCTATGTGAAGCGCTTTTTTGAATTGTGCTTCAAGTTTCTCTGATATGACCTGTTTTTCTTCATCGCTCCAGTCATGGGATTCTTTGAAGTGTTCATTAAGGTCTGAATCCACTCGAGCGAATTTAAGCCCTTCGCGTTTCGATTCAAGTAGTGAAATGAAGGGTTGATCTATGTGGTGATCTAGTATGACAGCCTCAAGCTCGTGCTCTTTGAACATTCTTACATACTGAGCCTGTTGAATCGGATCGGATACATAGAAAACAGTATTCTCATGTTTCCCTATGGCATCTGCAAGGTACTCGTCCATGGTTACATAACGACTTTCAGTGGTACCGAACATGAGTATTTTTTCAACACCATCATAGAACTTTTCATCTTTGAGTGTTCCAAATTTGATGAATGGGCTGATATCATTCCAAAAGCCTTCAAAGGACTCTCTTTCAGTCTTGAATAGACCATTCAGTTTATCAGCGACTTTCTTGCTGATATAAGTTGAGATTTTTCGAACAAATCCATCGTTCTGTAGAAAACTTCTAGAGACATTGAGCGGTAAATCAGGACAATCTATTACACCTTTGAGTAAAAGCAGAAACTCCGGAATGACCTCTTTAATGTTGTCTGCGACAAAAACTTGGGAATTGTAAAGCTTGATTTGACCTTCAATGGTATCGAACTCTGTATTGAGTTTCGGGAAATAAAGAATGCCTTTGAGATTGAAAGGATAATCCATGTTGAGATGAATCCAAAAAAGTGGTTCCTTAAAATCATTGAAAGTCTTTTGATAAAAATCTTTATATTCTTCGTCGGTGCATTCACTAGGTGCCTTTGCATAAAGAGGGAGAGTGGTGTTAAGCGGCTTCACTTCTTCTTTTTCTTCTTTGCCTTCAACCGTCAGGTAGATTTCATATGGCATAAAAGAACAATATTTCTCTATGATGCTTTTGAGTTTATATTCATTCAAAAATTCTGTGCCATCTTCACTGATTTTGAGAACTATATCAGTTCCACGACTCTCTTTGGTGCCTTTTTCCATCTCGAAAGTCGTACCACCATCGCAACGCCAGATTACCGGTTCAGAATCCTTTTGATATGACAAACTATGGATCTCAACATTTTCAGCGACCATGAATGAAGAATAGAAGCCAAGTCCAAAGTGACCTATGATCTGGTCCTTGTCGGATTTGTCTTTGTATTTGTTCAGGAAATCCTCCGCACCTGAAAATGCGATTTGATTGATGTACTTCTTGATTTCCTCATCAGTCATACCGATACCGTTATCCGAGAACGTCAGAGTCTTTTCCACTTCATTCAAATGAATATCAATTTTGAATTTCTCTTCCGAATCCAGATCGATCTCTTGCATCGTTGAAAGTTTTTTGAGTTTGGTTATAGCGTCACTCGCATTTGAGACCAGTTCTCTCACAAAGATATCGTGGTCCGAATACAACCACTTTTTGATGATCGGGAAGATATTTTCACTATGAATGGACAAATTGCCTTTTTGAGTTTTCATTGTTTTGTTCACTCCTTTAATATTTTCTATAAAAACATGATATAGCCATGAAATCAAAAAGTCAAGATGGAATTAGCACTCAAAGCCAAAGAGTGCTAATTATGAAATTAAATAAATAAAATATTTGTTATGATATCATTATTTTGGGATATACATAGAACGAAAGGCATAAAAATCAAATCATGCATTATTGAAAGGGGAATTATTATGAAAGTTAGAGCAATTATGGTTCCAGCGAACGAACTAACAGTTTTGAAACCGAATGACACTGCGAAAGATGCCATCGAACTTATTGAGAAGAACGGATTTTTATCTTTACCTGTAGCAGAAAACAAGAAATTTATAGGGTTTTTATCCAAGCAATTCATCTATGATACTTTTTTCAGAGAAGATCATCACGATATTCAAGAGTTCTTGTCCAGACCGGTAAGCTCATTTATCCATAATCGAGTTGAACCGGTTAGACCTGATTTGTTCGTTGAACAAGCGGCTGAAATTTTTTTCAAGAATAAAGTGAGATTCATTCCTGTCGTCAATGATCGGGATGAGTTCTTAGGAATCATCACACAAAATGCTCTGTTTGGAGTTCTCACGAAAATATATGGAATGCATAATTCAAAGATTTCCATCTATACTGATGATTTCAAAGGCGTACTCAGCAAAATCGCTGAAATCATATCCAAAAATAACGGCAACATCTCAAATATCGCTCTCATCGACACAGAAGTCATGGGCATCCAGGAAATATCAATTCGTGTGGAAAGCAATGATACTGATAAGATTGTGAAGAAGCTTGAGGAGAAAGGTTTTAAAGTCAGAGAATATATCAAGAACTGACGATTGGAGGAACTGATGGGATTATCCAGACCCAAGATATTATGCAGTGCATGCCTCGAACATTGCAATTGCAGGTATGACGGCAGTGTCATAAAAAATGAGACTGTAGAAAAATTGAAGGAGTATGTGGATTTTGTGACTGTATGTCCTGAGATGGGCATTGGGTTACCTTCACCAAGGGAGGCCATTAGAATCATAAAGTCTGACGATGGTTTTAAGCTTGTTGATTCCTACAAAGGTACAGATCGAACTCCAGATATGGAAAAATTCATTGAAGGCTTTTTTGAAAATAACAATCAAAATGACTTTGACGCTGTAATTTTGAAGTGCAAATCACCAACATGTGGATTAAAAGAAGTCAAATATTACGCTTCCGCCGGTAAGGTGCCAAGCATCAATAAAACCTATGGTTTTTTTGGAGGTGCGATTAAAACGAACTTTCCAAATCTACCTACGGAGGATGATGGGAGATTGATGCATTTCAACATCAGAGAACATTTCTTGATGTCGCTTTTTTTGCATTTCGAATTCAGAAAAGTGGTGGATGAGGTCAAAGCCATCAAAAAAATAAGCCCGTTAGTCACTTTCCATACCAAAAACAAGTATTTGTTCATGGCTTATCATCAAAAGGCTTTGTCTCAAATGGGTAAAATAGTTGCCAATCATGATC
The DNA here is from genome assembly GCA_033549245.1 of Bacillota bacterium. Taxonomy (GTDB): domain Bacteria; phylum Bacillota; class Clostridia; order Peptostreptococcales; family Acidaminobacteraceae; genus Fusibacter_D. The sequence continues at coordinate 20,267 of JAWSUW010000041.1, forward strand.
ATCTTCCGCACGCTGAAGTCCTGAAACAATATGAGCAGGCGATGCTCCCGATTTACTCCACTTATCCCAACAGCGGCAAGAACACGAATATGCTCCTTCACTTGTTTGGTTACTTCAAAAATGAGCTTTCCAAAGATGAGAAATCATTTTTCCTTGATCAATTGGAACAATATCAAAACAAGAAAATACCATTTTCAAGTGTTTTGATGATTATCAGGTCATGGGTAATACGGTTTGATGAACCTTATCTCAAGAGCCAGACCATCTTCAACATGTTCCCTTCGGACTTGATTGAGGTCACTGATTCTGGGAAAGGGTTATAAAATAAGAGGCTGAACTTCACTCGTGAAGTTCAGCCTCTTATTTTACGCGTAGTTACAATATTTCCGCTTTGCGGAAATATTGGGCGTAGGTATGGTTTTCGCGAAGCGAAACTATACTAGCCTTTGTGACTATGTTCAAAATAGTTTAGAAGGAAACTTATTAGCGGCTCAGTTGACATTTCAATAAAGTAAATCGGAAGACTTATTTGAATCCCGGTTATTGTCTTCACTCGTGAAGTTCAGCCTCTTATTTTACTTACTCTTTATCAAACTTCTTAATCAACAATTTTGCGGCCAGGTAAAGCAAGAACAAAATAAAATGAGCAAATACGACGGTCAACAACCATGTACGCGTGAATCCAATGAAGAATTCAAGAGGCATGAGTTGAATCAAACGGTCAGTACGTGGATCGAGGAGCCAGAGATCGTTTGAGAAAAAGATCTCATGAAAACGATGAAAAGCCCAATTGAAATCCACAAAATAGAGGGAACCAAGGAATGCGATAAACGCGAGTGCCGACCAGAGAGCTCCTTTAAGCGGTTTAAGAAAGTATCGAATGTCTCCTTTTGCAGAATAGAACAATGTGAGCAATGCAAGTACCATCAAAACTTGAAGCACAAAAACAAACATTCTGGCATTTTTTGCAAGAATATAGATGTCATCCAAATGAATGCGCTCTTTTGCATTGTAAAATACCACATAAGTTCCGTTGACTTCAGCTGCGGTCATCAGATTTCCACTGCCATCATCAATATAAGAAACCAAAGCTTCGGTGACGCTGATCAAATCATTTTCTGAGATGCCAACGGTTTCGTCTACACCAAGAGCCAAGAAATTCTCTATATAATAATTTGAATTGAACGCATAGTGTTCAAAGACCAATAAGAATATGTTTAGAGAAAGTGCGATGCTTAAAAACAAGATTAACAACCTGTGCGATAACTTCATAAAGCCTCCTTTGTTGTGATGGATAAATTATACACTTATTTCATAAAAAAATAAATATAGGAATACAACCTTTATCGTTTGGCAAACGAGTCTATTCCTTGATAGACCCATTGAAAAATGGTAAAATATATCAACTCGCCGGTTAAAATTTGGAGGCATTATGATACGTTTATTCATGGGTCAGGCAAAAAGCGGAAAAACATATAAAGTTTATGAAGAAATGAAGCAACATATCGAAAATGGTAAGAATAACGAAACCATTTTGATTGTTCCCGAGCAATTCACACTTGAGGCTGAAAAGCAGTTCATATCCCATTCCCGAATGAATGGGATACTTGGTGTTGAAATCATCAGTTTCAAGAGACTCATGCACAGAATATTTATGGAAGTCGGTAGCATCGATCAATCCATAATTACAGAAATGGGAAAAATGATGTTGCTGAGAAAGGTTTTTTTATCCAGTGAGGAAGTATTGCAGCTGTACAAAAATGCCTATGACAAGCCTGGTTTCTTATTGAAGTTTCATGAGCTGATTCAAGAGCTCAAGCAAAACATGATTGTTCCAGATGATTTGGACCGAATATATAAGAGCATTGAAGTAGAAAGTTTGCTCAAATTAAAAATCAAGGACCTTAAGACTATCTTTGAAGGTTACGAAAATGAAAAAGGCGACCTCTTCTTTGATGATGAGGATTATTATAATTTGCTCCTCGAAGTCATGCCTGAAACTGAGCTATTGAAGAATGCAAGTGTCTGGGTAGATGGCTTTGATAGTTTCACTGTACAGGAATATGAAATTTTGAAAAGGATTGCTCAAGATTCGAAAAACTTGACTTTGAC
>JAWSUW010000042.1:0-22287 GCA_033549245.1 Bacillota bacterium
AGGCGCACTGGACCACGCGGTTCATACAGCAGACATCGTCATCCTCTCGGGAGGCAGCTCAGTAGGCACGCGCGATTTCACATACGCCGCCATCGAATCATTTGAATCGGGAGAAATCTTACTGCACGGCATATCCGTCAAACCAGGAAAACCCACAATCGTCGGCAAAATCGACGGCAAGATGGTATTCGGACTCCCCGGACATCCCGCGGCATCCGCCATCATATTTGAAATACTCGTGAAACCTTATATTGAAATGTGCCAAATGAAAGCACCCGGCGCCATCAAAATAGACGCCAAACTCACCACCAACCTGCACGCGGCCCCTGGAAAAGACACCTTCGTCATGGCCACACTGCACCGCGAAAACGGCATCAACTACGCCACCCCGATCCACGGCAAATCCGGACTCATGACGGTGCTCACAAAAGCAGCCGGCTATATCCAGATCACCAGCGAACAGGAAGGCCTTTACAAAGACCAGGACGTCGAAGTCACACTACTGAGGGAGGTGACACGCTAATGCGGAAAAACAACGTCTACATCACCAACATCCCGCTCGAAAACGCGCTCGAAACCTATCTCTCGGCCATATCGAACCCTGTGACCAGCGAGATGGTGGGTACACAAGGCGCCGTCTTCAGAAAAACCTCAAAAGCCATTTTTGCGAAGCGTTCGTCACCGAACGACCACTGTGCGGCAATGGATGGCATCGCCGTTATTGCTGAACAGACGCATGGCGCCACAGAAAGAAACCCACTCACACTGAAACCCGGTGTAGATTTTGAATATGTGAACACAGGCAATCTCATGCCTAAGGGAAAAGACGCCGTCATCATGATCGAGGACATCGCACCACAGGACGACGGATCAGTGGAAATTATAGAAGCCGCATACTCTTGGCAACACGTCAGGCAAGTAGGCGAGGACATCATCAGCGGAGAAATGATTCTCCCGGGAATGCATAAGATCAGACCACTGGATCTCGGCGCACTGCTCAGCGGTGGCATCGGTGAAGTGCCAGTACTAAAAAAACTCAAAGTCGGAATCTTGCCAACAGGCAACGAAATCGTACAATCCGTAAATCTACTTGAAAAAGGAAAAATCATCGACTCCAATTCGAGAGTCATAGAAGGACTGCTCCTTGAACTCGGATGTGATCCAACAGTTTATCCGACAGCACTGGATGACAAAGCGGTCCTCACAGAAGCCATCCAAAAGGGCATCAACGAGAACGACTTTTTCATAACTATCGCAGGATCATCTGCGGGGTCGAAAGACTTCACAGTGCATATAATAGAAGAACTTGGTGAAGTTGTCATTCATGGAGTGGCCATCAAGCCAGGAAAACCAACAATTCTGGGCAAAATCGACGGAAAAGGCATCATCGGACTTCCGGGCTATCCCGTTTCAGCCTTTTTCGCCTTTGAAAAATTCGTGAAACCACTGATTGAAACCTGGTACAGACTGCCCAAATCACACAACACAATAAGCGCGACACTCACACAAAGAATCGTTTCCTCAGTGAAAAATGAGGAACTCATCCGGGTCACACTCGGTAAAGTCGACGGCCGCTGGATCGCAACCCCACTCAACAGAGGGGCGGGAGCCACCATGAGCCTCGTCAGAGCAGATGGCATACTCACCATTCCAAGGCTTTCCGAAGGGATTGAAAGCGGAGACACAGTCAACATAGAACTTATGAAGCATCTCGAAGACATCGCAGAGAGACTGGTCGTCATAGGCAGCCATGACATTCTCATCGATATCATTGCAGACGAAATGCCGCTCTCATCGGCACATGTGGGCAGCTTCGGCGGACTCATGGCTATGAGAAAAAAAGAATGCCACATCGCACCAATCCATTTGATCGACGAAGTCACAGGGATCTACAACATCTCAAGCGTCCAGAAAATGTTCCCGCAAGGCGGAATGTCGCTCATCAAAGGCGCTTCAAGGCTCCAGGGATTGATGGTCAAAAAAGGCAATCCTAAAGGTATTAATGAATTTGCAGACCTCACCCGAGAGGATATCGTTTTCGTCAACAGACAAAGGGGAGCAGGCACACGTCAACTTCTTGATTTTGAACTGAAAAAACGAAATATCCCTACAGGTGACATCGAAGGGTACCATAGAGAAATGACCACACACATGGCGGTGGCCGTCGCAGTATTATCAGAAGGCACCGATGTGGGGCTGGGCATATACTCAGCAGCTGAAACCATGGGTCTCGATTTCATCCCTGTCGGTTACGAATCCTATGATTTCCTGGTCAGAAACGAATCACTAGAAGAACCAGGAGTGAAACATTTTATAGAAGTCTTGCAGTCTGAAGAGTTTCGTAATAAACTAAGAGGGATAGGTGGTTACATTTCAGAACAATCGGGTGACATAATTCAGATAGGAGCGCAGGATGATTGACAGTTATGGTAGAAAAATCAATTACTTAAGATTATCAGTGACAGACCGCTGCAACCTCAGATGTCAATATTGCATGCCTGAAAGCGGAATAGAGAAAATAAAACATGAGGAAATTTTATCACTAGAAGAGATTGATGCAATAGTAGGCACCTTCGCCAAAATGGGCATAGATAAAATCAGGCTCACCGGAGGAGAACCCCTTGTCAGAAACGGGATCGTGACATTGATCGAAAAAATCAAATCACATCCTGAAATCAAGGAACTCGCACTGACCACCAACGGGCTCATGCTGAAAGCCATGGCGCAGGACCTTAAAAATGCAGGACTTGACCGTGTGAACATCAGTGTGGATTCGCTGAAAGCAGATAAATATTCAGATATGACTCGTGGAGGCAAACTTGAAGATTTGCTTGCGGGTATTGAAGAAGCCAAAAGAGTGGGACTCACTCCCATCAAACTTAACGTGGTGCTCATCGGCGGATTCAACGACGATGAGATTGCAGACTTCGTGGCACTCACAAAAGATGAAGCCATTGATGTCCGGTTCATAGAGCTCATGCCAATCGGTGAAGTGGCCAGATGGTCAAAGAGCAACTTCCTCACCAATCAAACGGTGCTGGAAAGGGTTCCAGAACTCAGGGCAATCAAAGCCACAGATCCATCATCACCGGCAAAATACTACAAGCTTCCGAACGGAAAAGGCAAAGTCGGTCTCATCAGTCCGATTACCTGCAAATTCTGCGAGGACTGCAACAGAATCAGACTCACACCAGAAGGCAAACTTAAATATTGTCTGCATTCCGATGAGGAATTCGACCTCAAGAAGGCACTTGAAGACGGACTGGATCTCGAAGATTACATCATAAAATCCATTCTCAACAAACCAAAGGAACATTCACTGGAAAACGGTGAATTCATCATCAGAAACATGGTACAGATCGGTGGCTAAAAATAGGAGGCAATTTTAATATGTCATTTACGCACTTTAATGAAAACGGCAGAGCTTACATGGTGGAAGTGACGGACAAAGCGGACACTTACAGGGTGGCTGTTGCCAGAGGAGAGATTGTCATGAAGCCTTCGACTATTGATGCCATCAGGAATTCGGGCATCAAAAAAGGCGATGTGCTCAGTGTAGCGCAAGTGGCAGGCATCATGGGAGCGAAAAAAACCAGTGATGTGATTCCGATGTGTCATCCATTGATGCTCACAGGAGTCAATCTCAATTTCGAAGTACTCACAGATCGCATTATAATAGAAGGAACTGTAAAGACACATGGCAAAACAGGTGTCGAAATGGAGGCAATCACCGCGGTTTCAGTGGCGGGGCTCACCATTTATGATATGTGCAAAGCTATAGATAAAGATATGGTCATTGGAAGCATTAGGTTGATCGAAAAAACTGGCGGTAAGTCAGGACATTATATCAGGCAGGAGGAAGTTAATGGGTGAAATCGCTGGAAAAGTAATAGCAATCAACATCAGTAAGGAGAAAGGTGTCATCAAAGAACCCATTCCAGAAGGTGTATTTCAGGAAGACCACGGTCTCGTAGGAGACGCACATGCCGGCAAATGGCACAGACAAGTGAGTTTACTCGCACAGGAAAGCATTGATAAAATGACCAAAAGAGGGATTCTTGGACTTTGCAGCGGCAAATTTGCGGAAAACCTTACCACCGAAGGCATCATTCTTCATGAACTTCCGGTAGGCACCCAGGTAAAAATCGGTGAGACCGTGCATGAAGTGACACAAATCGGCAAGGAATGCCACACTGGCTGTGCCATCAAGGTTCAAGTCGGACAGTGCATCATGCCAAAAGAAGGTATATTTACAAGAGTGCTTAAAACAGGCACCATCAAAGTAGGCGACTCGATCGAAATCATAGATCTTTAGAAGAAGCCAAAATCCGAGTCAGCAGCTCTAAAGCCACGGCCATGAACTGTTGACCAACGGGTAGGATGGGAAACCGTACTGCCTCCCGTATTTGGAAAGGATTTGGAATAAATGTCACATTTATTTGCATTGGAGTTTTTCCACTGCACCAAATTTGAGAAGGAGGCAAAATTATGTACGGTTACCAAGGCAAAATTTTAAGAATCGATTTAAGCAAGGGTGTTTCAACTGTCGAGAATCTCGATCTTGAACTCGCTAAAAAATTCGTTGGTGGTCGCGGACTCGGTACGAAATTGTTCGTAGATGAAGTATCGCCATCCATCGATCCGTTCAGTCCAGAAAACAAATTCATCGTCGCAACAGGACCACTCACCGGTACGCCTACTCCAACTGGAGGACGTTACATGGTAGTGACCAAGTCGCCACTTACCGGTACAATCGCATCTTCAAATTCAGGTGGATACTGGGGACCAGAACTCAAATTTGCTGGCTATGACGTCATCATAGTAGAAGGTAAATCAGAAAAACCTGTTTACGTTATGATCGAAGATGACACAGTTGAAATCAGAGACGCTGCTCATTTATGGGGCAAAGTGGTATCTGACACTACAGAAACACTCATGAAAGAGGTTCCTGAAAAATCTAGAGTCCTCACTATCGGACCTGCTGGAGAGCAGCTCTCCAATATGGCATCTGTAATGAATGACCTCTCTAGAGCTGCTGGACGTTCAGGCGTTGGTGCAGTAATGGGATCCAAAAACCTTAAGGCAATCACAGTTCGCGGCACTAAAAAAGTGGCACTTCACAATGAAGAAGCACTTAAAGAAGTCGTGAAAGATTGTAATGCAAAAATCAGAGAAAACGGCGTTACCGGACAAGGCTTACCAGCTTACGGTACTGCAGTTCTCGTCAACATCATCAATGAAGGCGGAGTATTCCCTACAAATAACTTCCAATTGTCTCAATTCTCTGAAGCGGAAGATACAAGTGGTGAACTTTTAGCTGAAAAATATTTGGTCAAAAAAGACCCTTGCTACAGATGCCCAATCGCATGTGGCCGTTACTGTAAAGTGGACGACATCGAAGGCGGCGGACCTGAGTACGAAACAATCTGGGCGTTCGGCGGAGACTGTGGCGTATCGGATATGCCATCGATCATCAAAGCGAACTTCTGGTGTAACGAGTACGGTCTTGATACAATTTCCACAGGTGCAACTATTGCAGCTGCTATGGAACTCTATCAAAAAGGATTCATCAAAGATGCTGACCTCGGTGGCGTATCACTTGATTTCGGTAACAGCGATGCAGTAGTGGAGTGGACTAAACTGATTGGCAAGAGAGAAGGATTCGGCGACAAGATGGCAGATGGTTCTTACCGTTTGGCAGATTCTTACGGCGTACCTGAACTTTCAATGTCAGTCAAGAAACAAGAGCTCCCAGCTTACGATCCTAGAGCGATCCAAGGCCAAGGACTCCAATATGCGACTTCTAACCGTGGCGGATGTCACGTAAGAGGTTACCTCATCTCTCCTGAAATTTTAGGATTGCCAGAGAAACTTGACAGATTTACAATCGAAGGTAAAGCGGCTTGGGTTAAGATATTCCAAGACTTCACAGCATACATTGATGCATCAGGTCTTTGCCTCTTCACATCGTTCGCGATGGGCGCAGGCGACTACGCAGCAATGACAAACGCAGTCATCGGAACCGAGTGGACTGCTGACGACGTGCTTCTTGCCGGAGAAAGAATCTGGAACCTTGAGAGAGTCTTCAACCTCGATGCAGGTGTAGATCCTTCTCAAGACACACTCCCTAAGAGACTTCTTGAAGATCCAATCGCAGAAGGCCCATCAAAAGGCAACGTTGCAAGACTTTCAGAACTTCTTCCAGAATACTACGAACTTCGTGGTTGGGGAGCAGACGGTATTCCTACAGAAGAGAGAAAAGGAATGCTTGGATTATAAGAGGAAATATTTATAGAAGGGTTCCTTTTGGAACCCTTCGTTTTGAATGCGGAGGTTGAAGTGCCAATTAAAAAAGTTAACCTGGAACTCACCGATCGTTGCAATCTGAATTGCACGATGTGTTATAGACAGTCCTGGAAAGAACCCCCTCGCGATATGCCAGATGAAGTGCTCGATAAGATCCTGAATGATCTTGATCAAATCGAGACTTTAGAGGAAGTTGTGGTTGGTGGCATCGGAGAGCCTACCATGCACCCTCGGATCAATGAGGTTCTGGAAAGGCTCAACAAGTACAATCTGATTCTCACGTCCAATGGCGCATCATTATCAGAAGACCTTATGGAATCCATCGTAGATAACGTGGATCAACTTGTAATCTCTATCGATGGGTTATCCGATCAGTTCTTTTCTATCAGAGGATTTGAACTGGAAGTCGTGATTCATCATGTGAAGGCAATCAATGCCATTAAAGCACGTAAAAAAAGCAGAACGCCTCAGCTTCTATTTCAAATGGTGATTTCCCGCACCAACAAGGACGATGTCTTCGGAATCATGGATCTCGTCAGTGAACTTGGAGCGACTCAATTCATAGTATCCAACATTTTGCCTGCCTCTCTGGTGGACAAAGACCTTATACTCTATTCCGAGAACGATTCACCTGAAATGAAGGCGTTTTATCAAAAAATTAGAAATCATGGTCTCCGCAAAGGACTCGACGTCAAACTCTCAGAGTCGAAACTCAAAACTGAGCGAAGATGCCGCTTCATAGAAAACGACACAACGGTCATCAATGCGAGAGGCGATGTGAACCCTTGCTACAGATTTGCACATAGTGGTACAGAAGTCGTATTCGGCAGGGCAAAGAAGATTGATGCCCACGCTTTTGGACATGTCATGGAAGAGTCGCTTGAAAATATCTGGGATTCCGTAGAGTACAAACGCTACCGAGCTATGGTTTACGACAACCATTATCCATCGTGCACAGACTGCGACCTCGTGGATGGATGCGACCTCGTAAGAGACACCATCGGCGATTGTTATGGCAACGCACCCTCATGTGGCGACTGCCTCTGGGTACGCAATCTCATTTATTGCGTCTAATAAAGAAAGGACTATGCTATGGAATTTAAAGTTAGACTTTTTGCAACACTCAGAATAGACAGGGGACGCGAGATCATGGTGAAACTGGATGACGAATGGACAGCCAGAGCCATCATAGACGAGCTCGACATCGCAGAAAAAGATGTGGCAATCCTCATGATCAACGGTAGGGACGGCCTTCTCGACACCACCCTCAAACCTGGGGATGTGATCTCGATATTCCCACCTGTCGGAGGAGGTTGATATGGTTCGTTATCTCAAAAACAAAAACATGCTCAGTCAGGAAGAATGCGACCTGCTTCTGACCAAAAGCGTCTGCATTGTCGGCTGTGGTGGTCTCGGTGGTTACATCATCGAAATGATCGGCAGAATCGGCGTCGGCAAAATCACCGCGGTGGATGGCGACGTCTTTGATCTCACCAACCTGAATAGACAGCTGCTTTGTACCGAGGCACATATTGGACTTGGCAAGGCAGAGACCGCCAAAGAACGCATGTCAAAGGTCAACTCAGGCATCTCATTCACCGCCATCAGCGAGTATTTGACCGAGGAAAACGCTGAAGAAATCCTACGTGGACATGACATCGTCATCGATGCACTGGATTCCATCGCAGCACGTTTCATCCTGCAGGAGACCGCCTCAAGACTTGGGATCCCCATGATCTATGGTGCCATTGCCGGTTGGTATGGACAGGTCAGCACCATCATGCCTGGGAGCAAATTCCTAAATAAAATTTATCGACATCATGAGGGCAAAGGTCACGAAGCCCAGCTCGGCAACCCTTCATTTTCTCCAGCACTTGTGGCATCTATCGAGGTGAGCGAGGCTGTAAAGGTTCTGATTGGACGGGGAGAGACGCTGGATGGCAAACTGTTGATGATTGATTTGTTGAATAATGATTTTGAAGTAATTTTTTAAGAAGCGATACTTCAGCTTAGCTGAAAATCGCTTCTTAAAAAATCGCGTAGTTAAGTTTCCGAAGGAAACTTATTAGCGTCTTAGCTGACATTTCGAAATTTTTCTAGGAATACTAAACGAGCCTTATGTATATATGTTCCATTCCTTCACTGGATTTTATCCGCGCCTTGACTTTGAACGTTTACTACAGCCTACAGTCTGATGACTGTGTCATCACCCTGGAGTTTCCGAATCATAATTCGGAAACTCTTTTTGTATGTTATTACACTTGTCATCTGGGTAAAAACCTATACAATAATAATAAAACGTTGGGGTGCCCTATGAACAACATAAAGAAAAGAATTTTACTCAGTCGCGAAGCCATGCTATTCGACTCGCCGCTTTATATCCTAAAAGGATTCTTGAGCATGATGACCGCCTATTTCCTATTTAATGACCACTACATCATCGGTAAGGATATGATTTCCGTATTCTTCGGTATGATGATGACCCTTGAACCAGTGAATGTCTCGGGACTCAAAAGTGGATTTGGACAAGTGCAGGCTACCATTTTAGGCGGAGTCGTCACAGCAGTCATCATCTATTTTTTCGGAGTGAACTGGCTGACCATACCGCTGGCAGTCGCAATCACCATGTATATTTCTCTGGTACTCAACTGGCGCATCGTGTCTCCGGTGGCCATATTTACAGCCATCTATATGACACAGCTCATTCAAACGAATGCAGTGGGTGACCCGAGCATGCTGTTGACGCTTAGGCTTAGGATGTTTGCTCTCGCTGCAGGTATTATTGTTGCACTGTTTTACAATTATGTATTCTCGCAATTCTTTTACAAAACCATGCTCAACAAACGCATTGTGTTTCTGATTGAGAGTTTTCTGAAGGTGCTTGATCATTATGATAGCCCGATCATTGAACAAAAGAAGATGACTGCATCATTCATCACAGAAGTCGACTCTATGCAAGGCGTTTTTGCAGACTTCAAAAAAGAAAAGGGAAAAGCAGTCAAAAGCCACAGGCTCCTTTGGTATGTGAGGGATCTTTCACATTACTGGATGGACCACATCATGGATCTGGATGAAAATGAAGCCGATCGCATCGATACGAGTTCACTGGTGTCATTACTCACGGCAACTAGGGATCACCTTGAAAAGAAAGCAATCCCAGAGATCAGTCTCGATGAATCAATGAAATCAAGTCCGAAACTTTTTAGGGCTGCAGATAAAATAATGAAATGGACAAGAGGAGAAAGCATATGAAATGGGATCACACACTCAGTATAGGGATTAAGGAAATCGATGAACAACATCAGGAACTCGTCAGCATCATCAGCAAGGTCGAAGAACTTTTCAAGCAATCTCTGGATGGAGAGGGCGATCTTATGGAAATTCGAAAAGTTATAGAGTCACTCAGTGCTTTTGCGTCATCGCATTTTGAAAAAGAAGAACAACTGATGTCAAAAATCGGTTATCCAGGACTAGACAAACATATGGAAGAACATAAGACGTTTGTAAAATACGTCGATGACATGACCATAGAAAAGATTACTCAAAGCGAAGAAACCGCACTCATTCAACTGTTCGCGTTTCTCAGCAATTGGGTAATTTCGCACATAAAAAAAGAAGACTTTGAATACAAAGCCTTCATTAATCAATAATTGTGATCAATAATCGATCAGGAAACGATTGCGCTGTTCCGTGATTTGTACCATAGACTCGACAGTGGACTCTTTGAAAGCGTTCAGCTTAGCTAGGAGTGTTCTCGCATCTATGAGGTTGTTGCTGATTCGTGCGGTCGCTTCATTGATCTCATCTTGAATTGAGAAATCCGAAAAAATATTGTCAAAGAAAATATCGAACGTCTTTGTGAATTCATTGATGTTGATTTCATTGATCTGAGGCAGTGCCTCGATGTCTTTTAGCTCCACTTTGAGTGTACGCGCCTTTTGCGATGCGTCTTTAATGTAGGAAGCCGCGCGATTGATGTGGTCATGTTTGATGGCACTGGAAATCAGTCCGCCGCCCAAGATGTCGTAAATGCCCCAGTTCCTTGCGGAAGACAGACCATCCTGAGCGTTTTTGAGGCTTTGGATCAGGTCGTTGCAAGCCACTATTGCTTCATCAGTTTCTTTAAGCTGACGTTTCTGGGCATGCAGTTTCGCTTCGAATTCTGATAGAGCGCTGATATTCTGACTGTTCACATACTGGAGCTTCGCATCGAGTAAGTCGTTGTATTCCTTCTCAACAGACTGAAGGCTGAGAAGCTCTGCGCTTGTCTTGTTGATGTCGTTTTGAAGTGTCTCAATCCTGTCCATGAGTTCCTGATATTTGAACTCGGCGACTCGCATCTCCTGATATTCCTTGGATTTGCGTTCATCAATGTCCTTTGCGAACATCCACATGAGGCTTGATAGAGAGACTTTCTCGATTTTCTCATAGTCCTGGGTTTCCTTTTTAAGGATTGAAGCCAGCCTGATTTCCTCCTGGGTGAGTTCATTGAGCGCCTCGCTGAGTTTGGCTTGCTTCTTCGTCAAATATTCTTTCTGGGCAATCGCCTTTGAAAGCGTCTCAAGTTTTTGATAAGCGTTATTGTCCATGTGTACCTCCGCATTTTTTTATATTATACAATACTGGCATTAATAAACCAGTGCAAAAACATTAAAGCTTTATTAAGAAATAAGTTATAATGGTATTATACTTTTTAACATGGGGGAAAGTTATGACCTTTATCGAATTCTTCGTTTACTTGATTGTATTTATACTTGGCAGCACCATCGGATCATTTCTGAATGTCTGCATCTACCGCATTCCTGCAAAGATCAGTATCATCGCGCCGAGATCCAGATGCGGGAGCTGTGGCAGAACGCTTAGTGCCATTGACATGATCCCTATTTTCAGCTGGATTTTCTTAAGAGGCAAATGCAGAACCTGCGGTGAGAAAATCTCTCCGAGATACGCCATAGTGGAATTCATCACAGGACTCATTTTTGTCTGGATCTTCCTGATTTATGGTCTTGTGCTGACCACACCGATTCTCTGGTTGTTTTTCTCATTCTTGATCGTCGTATTTTTTATTGACCTTGATCATATGATTATACCCAATAAGCTCGTAATTACCGGAATGGTTTTAGGACTTTTGGTGCTTGGAGTCCAAATTTATGAAGGCTATCCACTTTACATGTCGGACTCGGTCTGGTCGTTCGTACTTGGACCACTTGTGCCAATGTTTACAATGCTCGCCCTCGCCATGGCGTCCATGATCTTTTATCGTGCCGGTGGACTCGGTATGGGGGATGTCAAAGTGTACCTGCCGATTGGCATGTTTCTGGGATGGCGCTTGTCGCTACTCAGTTTATGGTTCGCATTTTTGTTTGGTGGACTGTTCGGAATGGTCTGGATCTTCATCCTGAAAAGAGATAAAAAGGCCAATATTCCCTTTGCACCTTTTATTGTTCTGGGGGCAATGATTTCTGCTCTTTACGGACTTCAGATGCTAAATGAGCTATTTAATAGATAAAAACTATATTATGTTAACGAAAATGTAACATTAGTCATTTACATGACAGGACTTTTATACTATAATAATAGTAATTCAAATATGTGGGCAAACTGCTCGAAAGAGTAGGGCGCAAAGCATGAAGTCTAAGGCATTTAAAGCTATGACGGTTCAGCTGCAGTTTTTTCTATAACTGCAGCTTTTTTAATTCGAAAAAACTATAGATAAATGTCAATGACTTATGCAAATTGCATAGTACATTTTGATTTTAATTGGGTATAATATTACAAAATGGAAATAAAACCTTCCGGAAAGGGCTTATATACATGAAAAAAATGAGACTAGGAGATTTGCTCGTCAGGAATCTCATGATTACAGAACCACAACTCGACATGGCTCTAGGAATTCAAAAAGATGCGAACAAGAAACTTGGAGCTGTGCTCATCGAACAAGGCTGGCTCACCGAAGAACAACTTTTCAGGGTGCTTGAAGAACAGTACGATATTCCATACCTTGACCTCAATACCACCTACATCGATCCGAAAGTACCAAAACTCATTAGTGAGAGTGTCGCTAAAAAGCACCATGTCATCCCTGTAAGACTCGATAAAAACGTTCTTACAGTCGCCATGGCAGATCCACTGGACATGATTGCAAAGGATGACATCCGTATCATAACAGGCATGGAAGTCGCACCGGTCATCAGTCCGGGCCTCGACATAGACAAAGCCATCAACCGTTACTACGACGCCTCTGAGCGTGCGGAACGTGCGGTGGAGGAGTATAGTTCCCAGTCAGGTTATGAGGAAGACGAACTAGACGAGGAAGATGCAGACGTTACAAACGCACCAATGGTGAGGCTTGTCAACACCATCATTGCACAGGCTGTCCGCGCGAAAGCGAGTGATATCCACATCGAACCTTTTGAAAAACATGTCCGCATAAGATACAGAGTGGACGGGGAACTCATGGAAGTCATGACCCCTACAAAAAATACTCATTCGGCAATTGTTACCCGGATCAAAATTATGGGTAAATTAAATATATCGGAAAAAAGAGTACCACAAGACGGCCGTGTCGAAACCATCATTGAAGGCGCGGCGATTGACATGCGTATCTCCATTCTCCCTACGGTTTATGGCGAAAAAGTCGTCATCCGTTTGCTCGACAGAAGCGGACTTGCGGTTCGAAAAGAGGATTTAGGATTTACAGATCACAACCTTGCAATGATCAACAAGATCCTTAAAGTGCCTGAAGGTATATTCCTGGTAACAGGACCTACAGGTAGTGGAAAGACAACTACGCTTTATGCGTTTCTTAAAGAACTGAACCGGGTCAACAAAAACATCATCACAGTTGAAGATCCTGTAGAGTACAGACTCGAAGGAATCAACCAGGTACAGGTTAACAACAAAGCAGGTCTCACTTTTGCAAACGGCCTGAGATCCATCCTCAGACAAGACCCCGACATCATCATGGTCGGTGAGATCAGAGACGTGGAAACCGCTGAGATCGCAGTAAGAGCAGCCATCACAGGTCACGTCGTTCTATCGACCATCCATACGAACGACACCGTCAGCACCATCTCAAGACTCTCAGACATGGGCATCGAGAATTTTCTCATCTCATCTTCGACAGTTGGCATCTTGGCGCAGCGTCTCGTGAAAAAAGTCTGCATCAAATGCAAGACGGAAGTTGAACTCACAGATATTGAGAGAAACATTTTGAAACTTGCACCACATGATGAGGCACACGTTTTCAAAGGCACAGGATGTAACTCTTGCAACCACACTGGATACTCGGGTAGAACAGCCATCCATGAGGTGTTGATGATTGACAGAGACATCAAAACGATGATCTCGAACAACAGACCTATTGAAGACATAAAAGCAAAAGCACGTGAGAAAGGACTCAGAACACTGAGTGAAACAGCACGTGAACTGGTTCTCAGAGGCATCACCACCGTTGACGAAATGGTGAGAATGACATACAGCGTAGACGACTGATCGAAGGAGCATTTATGAACTTATTCGAATTACTCTCAATAGCAGTAGAAGCAGGCGCATCCGACCTTCATCTCACAGTGGCATCTCCACCTATCATGCGTGTCAATGGCAAACTCATCCGGATGATGAACGACAACTTGACCCCAGACGACACACTGAGAATTATCCAAGAAATTCTGAAGCCGGAGCAAATCGTTGTCTTTGAAGAAAGAGGCGAACTGGACCTCTCTTACAGCCACCCTGGCCTCGGAAGATTCAGAGTCAATATCTTCAAACAACGTGGCAGTTATGGTATGGCTCTTCGTGTGGTAGCACTTTCAATTCCGTCCATGGAATCGCTGAAATTGCCTCCAATTCTCAAAGAACTTGCAAAAAAACAAAGAGGATTGATTCTCGTCACGGGACCTACGGGCAGTGGTAAATCCACAACCCTAGCCGCGATGATCGATTATATGAACCAAAACAGGAACGAACACATTTTGACGATTGAAGATCCAATCGAGTACCTGCACAAGCATGACAAGAGCATCGTCAATCAGCGGGAAATCGGACACGATTCACAGTCCTTTGCCAATGCACTAAGAGCCGCTCTCAGACAAGATCCGGATATCATCCTGGTCGGTGAGATGCGTGACCTCGAGACTATCGCAACAGCAATCACCGCTGCTGAAACCGGTCACCTCGTGCTTTCCACACTGCACACCATCGGTGCTGCAAAAACGGTTGATAGGATCATCGACGTGTTCCCGCCACACCAGCAACAACAAATTAGAATTCAACTCGCTTCCGTCATCGAAGCAGTCATATCGCAACAGATTCTACCGAAAGCCGACGGCTCAGGCAGGGTCGCCGCCTTCGAAGTCATGACCGCCAACACAGCGGTACGAAACCTCGTCAGAGAAGGTAAAACGCACCAAATCCAAACAGTTATCCAAACCGGATCGATAGCAGGCATGCAAACCATGGACGCTTCACTTCTGGATCTATATAAAAATCGGGTCATCGACAAAGAAAACCTCAGAAAATACTCGGTAGATACCGATATGGTAATGAAACAAGCCGGCTTCTAATAGGATAGGGGGGATACTCAGTGGCAAATACTTACGTTTGTAGAGAAATAGATATGGGTGGCAAAATTGTAGAGAACACCTATAAAGCAGAAAGCCAAGATGAGCTGATTCAAATGATCAGAGCCAAAGGGCATACACCTGTGAAGATAGAGAAGGAAGCTGATAAGGGACAGGATGTAGGGAATATTGCCCTATTCCAGAAAAGGGTCAAAGCAAAGGATATAGCTATCTTTTGTAAGCAGATGCACACCATGTTGTTTGCTGGTATGCCACTTTTGTCGGCGCTTGAAGTTTTAGAAAATCAGGCGGAGAATAAAACCTTAAAAGCGACTGTAAAGGATATGTCTATGCAGGTTCAAAAGGGTGAAGTGCTTTCGACCACAATGAAACGACATCCAAAGGTGTTTCCACCGCTCTTGACTGGTATGGTAGAATCTGGGGAACTCACTGGTAATCTAGACAACGTGCTTGAAAGGATGAGCAATCATTATACCAAAGAGAATCATATCAATTCTAAAATAAAAGCTGCAATGGTTTATCCGGCTATTCTGAGTGTTCTTGCTGTAACAGTTGTTATTTTCATGTTAGTTGTTATCATGCCTACTTTTGTGGGAATGTTTGAAGGATCAGGAGTTCCACTACCTGCTCCGACAAGATTTCTAATGGGTCTTAGTGATGCCATCAGAGATTATTGGTATATATTCATAGCAGTAACTGTCGGGGTTGTATTCCTGATCAGGCGAATAACTAAAACAGTTGAAGGCAAACGTTTTTTTGATAAATTAAAATTGTCAATGCCTTTAATCAAAGGACCTATAGCTCAAATTGCAACTTCAAGATTTACTAGAACGCTTTCAACTTTGCTTGCAAGCGGTATACCAATTATCCAAGCTTTAGAGTCATCATCTAGAGTAACCAATAATCGGGTTGTTATAGATGGAATAGATCAAGTGACTGAAGATATTAAAAAAGGAGCTAGTCTTAGTGTTTTGCTTAAGAAAGTAGGAGTCTTTCCACCTATGATGATTTCAATGGTAGGCATTGGGGAGGAATCTGGTTCTCTTGAAGGAATGCTTGAACGTGCTGCTGATTATTATGATGAAGAACTTGAAGCTGCGATTCAAAGACTTGTATCAATGGTTGAACCGCTTATGATTATTGTAATGGGTGTTTTAATTGGTTTTATTGTCATATCCATGATGTTACCAATGTTTGATATGTTTCAAACAATTCAGTAATGATGGAAATGATGTTAAAATAAAAGAATTTAACTAAAAGTTAAGAGGAGGAAAAAAGACATGATGAAAATGTTAAAGAAGAAAAGAAAAGGTGGATTTACTCTTATTGAACTGATTGTTGTTATTGCTATTATTGGTATTTTAGCTTTAATTGCGATTCCGAGGTTTTCAGGTATTCTAACTTCATCAAAACAAAAAGCTGACAATGCATCTGCTGCACAAATTGTTAGTGTAGCAAGAATTATTTTAGCAGATAATCCAGCTTTAACACCTGCTGACCTTGTGACAGGTGCTGCAACTACTGGAGCGCCAGCTAGTGGCGACTGGACGGTTAATGGAACTGTTTATATGACAATACCTACTGAAACAGCGACAGTACCAGGCACTACTTTTACTCTAAATTATGGAGCAACTGCAACTCCAACTAAATTTAATGTTACAGGACCAACTACAGGGTATACTGAACCTTAAGCTTTTTTTCTGATAGAATTATCCGTACCAGATACCACCCTAGCGGTAACTTTCTGAAGGGCACAGTGTTTTCAATGCTTGTGAGCACTGATTGTTTATTTGGGTCAGAAAACGTACATGGTACCATAGTGTAGATAACGGCGGTTTGTCGTTATATAAACTGACATTGTAAAAGAATCGCTTTAGCGGTTACTTAATTGTAGTTTGAAAGCAAAAAACTACATGTAAATCAGTGGCAATGTTTGACGTTGTCACTGATTTTCACAATATATGAATCAATATTATATGACCCCACGAGATGATAAAAGAATGTCATTTGGTTGGATTGTATAAAGGTTATTTACACTCAAGCGTTATGATGAAAGGAGTGTTTTTATGAAAAGGTTCTTGAAAAACGAGGTTGGAGGAGTATTGCCTCTTGTTATGATGATTTTTATGGTTTTATTTATACTTGGTGTATCTTTGCTTCAAATAGGAATGTCTGATACGGTTCAATCAACTTGGCAAAGTAACCGAGTTCAAGCTCATTATTTGGCTAGATCAGGTATAGAAATCGGGGATGAGATGCTGAAAGATAAACTCACAACATTTCCTCAAACAGGAACATTAGCTGAACTAGTAGCAGAATTGAATGCAGCGACTTCAAGTGTATACACTATTGCTGGAGTTGGAGACTTCACCATAAATTTCAGTGTTACACCACTATCAGAGATAAAGATTGACTCAGTGGGTACTACTACTATGGCAAATCCAAAAGCATCTAGTACAGTTACTTTTACAAAAAAGTTATTTAAAGCAACTTACGATGATGCAGGGTCTAAATGGTTTCATAATAATGGCTTTAACTTAGCACCTTATGTTTTTCCGGACGAAGTAGATCCAGAGACTGGAGAATTACCTAATACTGAGTCATTTTTAGGGAGAATTGCTTATCTTGGAAATCAATTTAAGACAACTCAGACTCCTAGTGTTGGTAGTGGGACATCTGTCTTCAGGGCGTCAATTGCAATCTTTGGAGAATTTGATGATATTAGTGTTGATGCAATCGCCAATAGCAAAGGGGCAATCGATGCTGAAATTATTTTTTTCGATGGTAGTATTTTTACAAAAAACAAAACTGAACTGGCATTATTGGTTTCAGATAAAGTTATAGCACAGAAGACATCAACTGAATATGA
Organism: Bacillota bacterium; assembly: GCA_033549245.1. Lineage (GTDB taxonomy): Bacteria > Bacillota > Clostridia > Peptostreptococcales > Acidaminobacteraceae > Fusibacter_D. Next base: position 17,758 of record JAWSUW010000042.1, read on the forward strand.
TCCATATTATCCAAATCCATCAGGAGTAGGATCTGGTGGGTTGTGGAACCTTGATTTTATGGAATATGACAATATCGTAGGAACTACACAGGTCTTGGAAGGTTTTGAGAGTGAGGATCGTTACATTGCGTTAATTAACAATTTGGGTGGTACTCCAACTACTGATTATCGACCTGCTTCAAGCACTTTTAAAGTTGGTGTGAAGTATGGTATCGTTCGTCTTGTAGAAATTAGCAACATGGGAACGGTCGTACTTGAACCAAGTGAAAACAATACTAAGGGGTATTACTATTTTCCAAATGGGACTAGTATCGGTGATGAAGCAGCGGTAGGGATTAATTATGAAGTAAGTGATCTCATTGAAATAGATGATGATGATCCGATTACTGGGTTATTAGATAATATGTTCCGGTGGGATTATGATTCAGGTTCGGGTATATGGAACTATCAATAAATTAGATAGCACTTTGAGGAAGTGATTAAATGAAACGAATTAGAAAAAAAAATTACGGCTTTACATTGGTCGAAATAATCATATCTATGGCTCTAATTGGGATTATCGCGGTATCATTTCTTTCACTTTTTACAGCTGGATTCTCAACGGTTTATTCTATGGGAAGAAAAACGCAGACTATGAATTATGATGCTCAACGTTACATGGATCAAATATATGATGGTACTTCGCCTGCTGATATTGATTTGTTGGATGGTGTATCAGTTGTAGTGATTGATGACTACGATGGAACTGGAATGAGATTAATTACTGTGACAGTTGATTACCCACCTGATAGGTCGGTCACGTTGAAGAGTTTGGTGCCATAACAGGGAGTGACATAAATGAAAAAAATCTTTAACAAGGATAATAGTGGGGTTACACTTATTGAATTGATCATAGTTGTTGCACTTATTGGAATCGTCATAAGTGTTATATTCTCAATGTTCTTTTTTGGCAGTGGAACATTTTCACGCGGAGAAAGTCAATATGGGTTGCAAAATGAAGCGCGTTTAGCAATTGATTCATTATCAAGAGACTTGAGGTTTGTGCGAGAAATTGAGATTGTTGATGATTTCGATGCCGCTACCCCGGAACCTTATGAGACTATTGTTTACTTTGATAGTGTCAACAACCAAATTGTAAAAACCTTTGCTGGAATTACAACGACATATAATTTAAATACTACATCATCAAATCCTTTGGTATTTAAGAAAACATCCAGTAATACACTGCACTATAAGTTGGATGGTCAGGATGATGGCCAAGACTATATCTTACAATCAGATCTATTATTATTGAATGTGGTTGAAATTGATGTTTCTAACCTCACTGATACAACTGACCTAACAGGAGAGGTAATTTTATTCAAAACTCCTGAGGCTTTCCGAGCCCAAACATTAGCGCCTACAGTATCTCTTCCGAATCCTAATCTTAACACAGCAACCAAAGTTGAGTTGATTTATAACCAACCGACAACTGCGTATTTGAATGATATCGGAATAGCGATTGAATCAAATCCACTCAACACTAATCCTTTGACTGTATCAGACATAACTATTAAAAGGTTCACATTGAGTCTTGAAAGTAAGATCACTTTAGATATTGATTTATCAGGAATTATTTTAATGAATGATGAAAGAATTATTTTGACGATTTATGACTCAGTAGAAGTAGATACGGATGGAAATCCGATTCCTCAACATATAGTTATGATGGCATACAATGATTCTACACCAACATGGGATTTACAGAATTAATGACGTTGGATCAAAAATCTTTTAGTCTCAAAAGGAGTCCATTATGCAAATCAACAAAATATTGTCTGAAGCGACAAAAATGGGAGCGTCCGACGTTCACCTTGCGGTGGGTAACCCAGCTACAGTGAGAATTGATGGAGATCTTATCCCGTTAGGTGATGAGTTGATCACCCCGGAAGATACGGAATCATTTGCGAAGTATCTGATTGGTCCTCAAAAGTATCACAATTTTGAAGAAAACGGTCACATTGACATCTCATATCGGATCAATGAAGTAGGATCATTCAGAATAAACGTCTTTCAGTACAGCGGGTTCACAGGACTTGCTTGCAGGATTATAAGCGATAAGATTCCTACCATAAAGGATTTGGAACTTCCTGAAACCATTGAGAATATAACGCACTTAACATCAGGTTTGGTTATTTTCACAGGACCTACAGGGTGCGGTAAATCCACCTCCATTGCAGCGGTTGTTGAAGCAATCAACAAGAAGAAAAAGACTCATATCGTAACGATTGAGGATCCAATAGAGTACATACATCATAATAAGATGAGTATCATTACCCAAAGAGAAGTCGGAAAAGACTGCAACAGTTTCTCCGACGCACTCAGAGCAGGACTCAGACAAGATCCAGACATCATCATGGTAGGTGAGATGAGGGACCTTGAAACCATACAGATCGCCCTTACGGCGGCTGAAACCGGTCATCTTGTATTGGCAACTTTGCACACACGTAACGCACACCAGACTATAGAAAGAATTATTGACGTATTTCCATCAACACACCAACAACAAATCAGAGTGCAACTATCCAATTCATTGATGGCTGTTTTTGCGCAAAAATTATTGCCAAGAAAAGACAAAGGCAGAATTGTTGCAGTGGAAAGTCTAATGATCACTCCGGCGATCAGAAACCTGATCCGTGAGAACAAAGTGCATCAGCTTTATACGTTCATACAGACAGGGCAGCGTATAGGCATGCAGACCATGGACGATTATCTGCTCGGTCTATACAGAAGACATGCTATAGAGAAAGATGTCATGATGGAAAATGCTTACGATAAAGATGCGATACTCAAAGAATTACACTAAGGGGGGAGCCAAATGGGGGCAAATAACTCAAAACGAAAAGGTCAGATGGTCTCGATTGACATCGGTAGCAGAGGAGTGAAATTCGCGGTGGGTGAAGCATATAATGGAAGAATCAAATTGACAGGATGTCATGCTGAAACAATTCCACCCGATGCCTATGACAATGGAATCATTCTTAAATTCGATGTGGTGCAGCAAGTGATTTCAGACGCTCTGAAAAAATATCACATCAAACCGAAAAATGCGATTGTTTCTGTTGAAAGCAGTGAGATGATCAAACGTGAAATGACTGTACAACGCGTACCAGTTGAAGATATGATCAGTTTGATCACCTATGAAGTTAAACAATATCTTCCGATTGACACATCCAACTATGTGATTCAGTATAAGGAATTGCCACCGGATGAAGGTCAGGAAGCTTCAAAAATCAAAGTTTTAATGGGAGCCCTTCCGAATGATATGGTTGAAGCTCATCTGAATCTTTTGGAAGCTTGTGGTCTTAAACCGATAGCAATGGACATGCATTCCAATGGTCTTGAAAAACTCATCAAGTGGATGCGTCAGATTGAATCCTATTCACAAGCTAAAACATGTGCCTACATTGATCTAGGTCACAAATTGATGGACATCTCCATCTTTGAAAATGGAGAATACAAATTCAACCGTTTGGTCAAGATGGGTGGCAATGACTTTGATAAGGTCCTTATGCACCATCTGGAAATAGACCAGGCTGAAGCAGAAAAAAGAAAAATGAAAATCAGTGCCGGTGCACTTAGAAAAGCGATGGAATCAGGTAAACTGGATGCTTTCCTCTCAGATGATGAAAGTGTCAAAGCAACTGTCATAAAAGACACACTTCAGTATTTTGACGAAAGTGTGGATGAAATTGGCAAAGTCTTCAAGTATTACACAAGCCGTAGTTCTGAGAACAAAATTGATCAGATCTTCATATATGGTGGAACATCAAGGTTCAAGGACATTGATGCCTTGATTCAAGAAAAACTTGAAATTCCAACTGAAGCACTTAAGACGATCAATTGCGTCGAAGGACTTTCAAAAATAGGCAATGACGACTTATCCCTTTACGTTAACGCCGTCGGCGCGTTAATCAGATACTAGGAGGCTACGTTATGAAGGATTTTAACTTTTTTGGACCTTACATAAGTACGCCCAAGAAAACTCGGAGTAAGGGCATATTTGTTGTGGTACTACTTGCATTAGTGTTCGCGGCCATCATCTTTTATCAGTACACACTGTATCAGGAAGTGAATGCACTGGAAAAAGATATCGATGAGCTTCAAACCTTTATTGACGATCCGAAAGTCAATGAGGACCTGAACCGCGTACAAGAAAAAGAAATGAAAGGCGATTCGCTTCAAGAAGCTTTCAATCAACTGGAAGCGCTTGAACTGCAATTGCTTCAAACAGACATATTAAGCGATGAGATCATGGCTGATATTGACAGCCAGTTGCCGCAAGGCGTATTCCTCTCATCCATCAACTTAAATGGCACCAACCTCTCTCTTGCTGGTTTTTCTGAGGACTACGATGATATCGCACAGTTCGCGCATAACCTGAGAGAAGTACAATCGGTTCAAACCGTATTTGTTCCTCAAATCCAGAAAAATGAGACCTACTATGGATTTACCATTCTATCGACTTTAGCAAAGGAGGGGCAAAATGAG
>JAWSUW010000043.1:0-22246 GCA_033549245.1 Bacillota bacterium
CTGTCGCACCACCAACATTCTCAAGACCTTTGATGACTTTACCTTTTTCATAGTTTTCCGGATAACCTCCAGAAGACATGATCACACAAACCGCATTCTGATCAATCCAATCCAGCTCAACTTCATCAAGCTTTTGTGAGATGATTGCCTCAAATATATCAATAAGGTCGTTTTTAAGTCTCGGGAGCGTGACTTCCGTTTCAGGATCACCAAATCTGACATTGTACTCCAGTACGCGTATATCATCTCCATCTATCATAATACCCACGAATAATATGCCTTTGAACTCAATGCCATCCTTATGAATGCCGTCTATGAATGGCTGAAGAATAGTTTTGTTTATAGTGCCCATCATGGCATCATCAATCACGCGACTTGGTGAATAAGTACCCATGCCACCTGTATTGGGTCCCAAATCTCCATCCTTGGCTTTTTTGTAATCTTGGGCAGCTTGCATTGGAAGCAGTGTCAATCCATCACAAAAACACAGGATTGAAGCCTCGACACCTACTAAAAATTCCTCGATGACCACACATGCTCCAGCTTCACCAAACACGAGATCCTTCATCATATCATCAATTGCAGCTCTTGCCTCAATCTCATCGATTGCAATGATAACGCCTTTGCCAGCCGCAAGACCATCGGCTTTGATCACCACCGGAAACCCAAACTTTCCCAGTGCGCAGGTAGCCTCTTCATGTGAATCGTAAGTGCCATAAGCGGCTGTAGGAATACCATGTTTTGTCAAAAACGCCTTAGTGAAATCCTTGCTTCCCTCAAACTGCGCCGAAACTTGATTGGGACCGATGATTTTAAGGCCTTCTGATTCAAATCGATCCACTATTCCAAGAACGAGAGGCACTTCAGGACCTACAACCGTCAAATCAATGTTTTGGTCTTTCGCAAAAGTAAGCAAGGCATCAATGTCATCCACCGGGATATCGATACATGTGGCAATCTCCATAATCCCCACATTGCCTGGTGCAGCAAAAAGTTCTGGATTACGTGAACTTTGATTCAATTTCCATGCGATGGCATGTTCTCTTCCACCACTTCCAACAATAAGTATTTTCATGCTTAGCCCCTTATAAATTATGGATTAGTGTTTGAAATGTCTCATCCCTGTGAACACCATCGCAATGCCGTACTTGTTGGCTTCATCGATGATGTCTTGGTCCTTCACTGAACCTCCGGGTTGAATAATTGCAGAAATTCCAGCCTCCGCAGCTGCTTTGATGGCATCCGGAAAAGGAAAGAATGCATCCGATGCGAGGACTGCTCCTTTTGTCGGATAATTAGAGTGTGCTATTGCACCTTCTGCTGCCCACACTCTGCTGACTTGACCTTGACCAAGTCCTAGAGTTTGTCCATCTTTAGTGATTACTATGCCATTGGATTTCACATGCTTGCAGACTTTCCAAGCGAACATGAGCTCCTCGATTTCGTTTTTGGTCGGAATGCGTTCAGTCACACTTTTAAGTTCACCTTCAGTGAGAACCTCATCGGTTTCTTGAACTAAAAGTCCTCCAAGAACTTTTTTCATATCCAATCTTGGTCGGTCCTTCTCAAATTCAGGAGCAATGACAATCTCAAGAAAGATTTCACTGAGCTTCTCTGCTGTCTTTAGATCCACAGCTCTGTTGAGAGCGACTACCCCACCAAAGATAGACTGTGGATCGCATCCATAAGCCTTCGCATAAGCATGAAGGATGTCGTAACCCACACCTACTCCACATGGAGCGGCATGTTTTACCGCCACTGCGGTAGGTTTTTCAAATTCTTTTATTAAAGCGATTGCAGCATTGGCGTCATTGATGTTGTTGAACGAAAGTGCTTTGCCATGCAATTGCTTTGCTGCTGCTAGTGTTGTTTCAGTCCCAAGAACTTCTTTATAAAATGCCGCCTTTTGATGAGGATTCTCACCATAGCGCATATCTTCGACTTTTTCATAAGTGAGTGTCAAAAGACTTGGGAACGCATCTTTGTCCGCTTTCTCCCTCAAATACGAAGCAATCATCGCATCATAATTTGCAGTATGTTCAAATACTTTGAGCGCCAAATCATATCTGAGTTCATAGGTCACTTCGTTGTTTTTCAGTGCCTCATAAACCCTGTCATAATCCGCAGGATCGACAATCACCAGTACATCCCTGTGATTTTTCGCCGCTGATCTAAGCATGGTCGGTCCGCCGATGTCTATATTTTCAATCGCTTCTTCAAGCGCTACATTCGATTTTGAAATAGTTTCCTTGAAAGGATAAAGATTGATCGCTACAATATCGATGGTCTCAATATTGAGTTTTTCCAGTTGTTCCATATGGGAAGGATTATCTCTCATAGCAAGTATCCCTGCATGTACAGAAGGGTGAAGCGTCTTGACACGACCATCCAAACATTCCGGAAACTCAGTGATGCGCGATATGTTGATCGCATCCACGCCCGCATCCAAGATAGTCTTTTCAGTACCACCTGTTGAAATAATTGATACTCCTAATTCAGACAGTTTTTTTGCAAAATCCACAATCCCCGTTTTATCAGAAACACTGATGAGTGCTCTAAGATTCATATCCGCCTCCAAAATTATTAATAAGATCTTTAAGTACTTTGACCAACAGCTCGTGTTCGTATGCCAGCACACGCTTTGATAGGGTTTCAGCAGTATCGCTTTCTTGAACCTGAATTTCCACCTGGTCAATCACCCTTCCTGTGTCCACTCCCTCATCTACGTAATGAACCGTCACTCCTGTGACAACATCTCCACTCGAAATCACCGATTCGTGCACTTTCATGCCGTAAAAGCCTTTACCTGAGTGTCTGGGAATTAGCGATGGGTGAATGTTGATGATTCTATCTTTGAAAGCTGCAATGACACTTGAAGGCAATATATTGAGATACCCCGCCAATACCACAAGATCAATCTTCTCACTCACAAGCAAATTCAGAAGTGCGTTTTCACGCTCAATTTCATCGGGATAGTTGCCGATCCCGATATAATATGCTGGAACTCCAGCAGCCTCAGCCCTGTTAAGTCCAAATGCCTGTTTGCGATTAGACACCACACACGCGACCTTAAGATCCAGTTCACCGGTTTTGACAGCATCGAGGATGGACTGTAGATTGGTGCCACCACCTGAAATAAGAACCGCAATTCTTACTTTTGACATAATATGACCCCTTCATCACTTTTGACAATACTGCCGATCACAGAACAAACCTCTCCATTTGATTCCAGTGATTGAATGGTCATATCCACTTCATCAGGACTGACCACCACTATAAAACCGATGCCCATATTGAAAGTACCAAACATATCTTCAACGGAGATGTCTCCTTTTTCTTGCATCACTTTAAAAATTGGAAGAGGCGTCCAGGCATTGAGATTGATTTCTGCCGAAAGTCCCTCTTGAAGGATTCTAGGAATATTTTCATAAAATCCCCCTCCTGTCATATGCACAGCACCCTTCACTTTGACTTTTTCAAACAAATCGAGCATTGATTTTACGTAGATTCTCGTAGGTGTCAAAAGTGACTCTCCGAGTGTTTCACCAAGCTCATCGATGTAGTCGTTCACACCAAGTCCCATACGCTCGAAAAACAATTTTCTCACCAGTGAGAAACCATTGGAATGCACTCCACTTGAACCAATTCCGATTACTACATCTCCGGGATTGATATCTTTTCCTGAGATAATTTTAGATTCTTCAACTACACCGACTGCAAAACCAGCCATGTCATATTCGCCGTCGCTGTAAAAACCAGGCATCTCAGCGGTTTCCCCGCCAAGAAGCGGCATTTTTGAAAGTTTGCAGCCATCTGCGATCCCTTTTACTAGCTCAGCGGCTTTTTCAGCTTTAAGTTTACCAGTGGCTAGATAATCCAGAAAAAATAGCGGAGTAGCGCCTTGGCAAAGAATGTCATTCACGCACATAGCCACAAGATCTTGTCCCACAGTGTCATGACGGTCCATCATGAAAGCGATTTTCAGTTTTGTACCAACGCCATCGGTTCCTGCCACCAAAACAGGATTTTTAAATTTTCCGCTCAATCTCAACAATCCACCGAAACTGCCAAGATCACCGATCACATCCTCATTGAAAGTTTCCTTGACATGCTTTTTCATAAGTTCAACTGCTTTTGCGCCTTCTTTTACATCGACTCCCGCAGAAGCATATGTTAATTTGTCATCCATTATTTCATTCTCCTTATGATTACTCAAATCTCAATTTGTCAGCACTTTCTGGAACTTCCATAGGATAATCGCCATCAAAACACGCAGTACATAGTTCACATTTTGGAAGTCCGATACCTTGTACCAAACCTTCTGCACTCAAGTAAGCAAGACTGTCTGCACCGATCATTTCTCTGATTTCCTCAACAGTTTTGATTGCACCGATCAGGTGTTGACGATTTGGTGTATCGATTCCAAAATAACAAGAATGAGTCACTGGTGGCGAGCACACTCTGATGTGTACTTCTTTCGCTCCAGCGTCTTTAAGAGTCTTGACGAGTTTTGCACTCGTTGTTCCTCTGACGATAGAGTCATCTATAAGGATCAATCGTTTACCGTTAATATTGTCCTTCATAGCATTAAGTTTGAGTCTAACAGCAAGTTCTCTCGACTTTTGATCAGGCTGGATGAATGTTCTACCCATGTATTTGTTCTTGATCAAGCCCACATCAAATGGAATTCCTGATTCTTCAGCGTACCCGATTGCTGCAGCAGTTCCCGAATCCGGAACTGCAATAACCATATCAGCATCCACGGGATTCTCTCTAGCCAGGATCTTGCCGGCTTCTTTTCTTGTCACAAATACATTTCTGCCGTCGATGATGCTGTCTGGTCTGGCAAAATAGACATATTCAAAAGAACAAACTGCTTTTCTGCAATTTTCTGCAAAACGCATACTCTCGATTCCATTTGAGTCAATAATCACGACTTCACCAGGCTCGATATCTCTAACAAACTCTGCGCCAACGACATCGTGGGCACAAGTTTCAGACGCGAGCACATAACCCCCGTCGATTTTTGCAAGTGATAAAGGTCTGAGTCCATTTCTGTCTCTGACACCAATCAGCATGTTGTCTATAATGATCACCAGTGCAAATGAACCTTTGATCTCTTTTACGGATTCAATGACTGCTTCTTTCATACCCATATGGTAATTACGTGCTATTAGGTTTGCAATGACTTCAGTATCGATAGAGGTCTGGAAGATTGAACCCTCATCTTCAAGTTTCTCTCTGATTTCTCCTGCATTCACCAGATTGCCATTGTGTGCAAGTGCAATGCTACCACCTTTGTATCTGACCACAAGGGGTTGGGCGTTTGAGACATAGCTTTCCCCAGTAGTCGAATAACGCACATGTCCGATACCGATATCAGCAGGCAGCCTGTCCAGGATTTCGTTGCTAAACACTTCCTGAACCAAACCCATTTCTTTGTAATATTGCATCTTATTATCTTTGAGCACTGCAATTCCAGCGCTTTCTTGTCCTCTATGCTGTAGGGCGATTAGTCCATAACAGACCATTTGTGAAATAAGAGGCACCCCAGGTGCATGGATACCGATGACCCCGCATTCTTCGTGCAATTTGTCTGAGCCGTGAAATACTCCCATCAATAATCCTCCAGTCCGTTATTTTTGAACTCTACCTAGTACTTCCTGATACACAGATTCCACGTCACCAAGATCTCTTCTGAAACGGTCTTTGTCCATCTTTTTGTCTGTTTTTGCATCCCAAAGTCTACAAGTGTCTGGAGATATTTCATCAGCCAAAATGACTTTACCATCGTAAGTACCGAACTCCAGTTTAAAATCTATGAGTTTCAAATCTCTTTCTATGAAAAACTTTTGAAGTAAAGTGTTTATTTTAAGTGCATAACTTTTTACCGTCTCTACCTGCTCTTTGGTTGCATATCCCATTGCAGCAATATGATAATCGTTGATCATAGGATCGCCAAGTTCATCGTTTTTATAACAAAACTCAAGGACGGTTTCTTTCATGATGACGCCCTCCTCAAGACCTAGTCTTTTTGCGAGTGAACCCGCCGCCACATTTCTTACGATAACTTCAAGTGGTAGGATTTCCACTGCTTTGACCACTTGCTCGCGATCGCTTAGGAGCCCTTCGAAATGAGTCGGAATGCCTTCCAGTTCAAGCATTTGAAATAAAAGAGCACTCATCTTGTTGTTGACGATACCTTTGTCCAGAATCTGCCCTTTTTTCTCGCCGTTGAAAGCTGTGGCGTCATCCTTATACTCTATCCAATAACGATCTTTAACATCAGTCTTATATACTCTTTTCGCTTTTCCCTCGTATAACATTTCCAGCTTGTTCATCATGGCCTCCTAGTATTTGGATTGAATCGCTTGGTCTTTTTCAAGAACCTTCTCTGACATGCTTTTCTTATAAGCGTGCATTTTGACTCGTAATTCAGGATATTTGATCGATAACATCTGTACCGCCAAAAGTGCCGCATTTTCCGCACCGTTGATCGCTACTGTCGCTACAGGGATTCCACTTGGCATCTGAACGATTGAAAGTAGAGAATCCAGACCATCAAGTGTTGATGATTGGATGGGTAAGCCTATAACCGGTAAAACAGTGACTCCTGCGATGACACCAGGTAGGTGAGCTGCTTTTCCCGCAGCACCAATGATGACTTCCACTCCCCTTGCTTCAGCACCGATAGCATACTCAATGGCCAGGTGTGGTGTTCTGTGTGCCGAAAGTACACGAGCCTCGACTTCCACTCCGAATTCTTTCAGAATATTGATGCTTTTTTCAACAATCGGGAAATCTGAATCGCTTCCCATTAAAATCGAAACTTTCATAAAACCTCCATAAATCCGAATTATATTCTGGACTTTCACTATTTTATTCGTCTATATCCATGATAACGAAGATTTTATACACCGTCAAGGTCTTACGAACAATTTTATATCAAATTAAATTAATATTCAGAAAAAATTAATAAATAAAAAAGCCGAGGTCCATATGAACCCGGCTAATATAACTTACTCAAAAATGTACTCTGTAAAATGATCATACTCTTCATCAGGATATAGCATCTGAACCACATTTGGATAGTGCTGCATCTCAAAACAAATGCCTTCATGATTCTTGTAACCGATGTTGTTGGTATAGACGACCACACAAGACTGATTGCTGTTTATGGTCAACTTTCTTCCACTCATTCCATCTTCCAAAATCACAGAAGGTTGATCTAGATCAGACTTGATATTGAGATCAAAAGGATGATCCAGACCATTAAAAGGCTTTGCAAACACTTCGGATAATTGCTTTGGAACTCTAAAATCAAATGGGGTCCCAACAACAGATTCGGAGTCACTTACAGGGATTCCGTTTTCCTGAAGAGGTCTATAAGCCATGGCATTGATGAACAAAATATGATCATCGAGTTTGATGCCACAATCCCCTGTTAAGTTGAAATAATTATGATGAGCCATATTCAAATGACAAGGCTGATCCGTGGTCGCTTTGAATGAAACGGACAATCGATTGTCCTCATGTAGCCTAAAATGGGCATAGATCTCCATATTGCCAGGAAATCCTCCCGTCATGTGCTTATGGCTATGAAAAAGAGAAACTCCACAATAATTCATTTCCACACTTCTCTCTCTGATCTCCCAGAGCTGTTTATGAAAACCGGTGTTCCCACCGTGCAAATTTGCATCACCATTATTCTTTTCCAGTTCAAAAACGATACCCTCCAGATTGAGCTTAGCATTTTCAATACGGCCCGCACTTGGTCCTATGACGGTGTTTAAATAAAGCGGATTGACCAGCATACTTTTCGGATCATCGTAATTCAGTAAAATATTACCCACATTGCCGTCTCGATCTGGAACATTAATTGATATCATGGTACAGCCATAATTTAATATTTGAACCGACATTTGGCCATTATCGAGAGTTATGCAGTCGACTTCGAGATCCAATAGTGCACTGAATGATTCGTGTTTTGAAATTTCAACGCGCATATTCACCTCCTATAATAGACAGCCTTCCTCTAAAAATTTGAGTACACCTTCATAACGATCTTTAAACACACCGGAATCTATCAAGGCTAGTTCAAATTTTTTACCGATCTCATCATCAAAAAACTTGGATAAAGCTTGTTCATCAGAAATCAGACCTTTTATGGTTTCACCAAGAGATGCCACCCACTGATCGTGCTTGATTAGTTCAGGGGAATCGTCGAACATGCCTGCTTTGTACCCACCGGATGAAATCAGCATTTCCATCAGTTGATTCTTCTCAGCTACAAGACGTCCTGGAAGCACTGCAAGTCCCATAACTTCTATCAAACCGATATTTTCACGCTTGATATGATGATGCTCATCATGTGGATGAAAAAGACCGGATGGATGCTCAGGAGTGTGTCTGTTGTTCCTGAGGGCCAGGTAGAGTTCATAAACCCCGTTTTTCTTTCTCATGATCGGCGTCACCGTATTATGTCTTTGATCTGTGTGCGATATCAAATCGTAATCGAGATCACTGTATTCAATCCAACTTACAAGGATATTGTCTGCAAGATCAATAAGTCTTTCACGATCAGTACTGGCAAGTTTTACTACAGAAAGTGGCCACTCCAAAACTGATATGTCGACATTCGGATATTCCACAGCATTATACTGTAAGGCTTCTTTCGCGCGCATCATCGGCATTTCGTAGTTGCCCGCCTGATAATGGTCATGTGTGAGAATTGATCCACCCACCGTATGTAGATCTGCATTGGATCCAACAAAATAATGAGGCAGTAAATCCACAAAATCACTCAGTCTCACAAAGGTGTTTCTATCAATTTTCATATTTCGGTGTTCTTTGCAGAGCACTATGGCGTGCTCGTTGTAATATACATAAGGTGAGTACTGAAAATACCAATCTTCCCCTCCAAGTTCCATCTTCACCAGTCGATGATTTTGCCTTGCAGGGTGCTTGATATTGCCCCCATAGCCCGCATTTTCCACACAAAGTAAACATTTTGGATAGACTGAAGGTTTGGCTTCCTTCATCATCGCAATCTCTTTGGGACTCTTTTCAGGTTTTGAAAGATTGATGGTGATATCCAGTTCACCGAACACTCCATTCGAAGTCCAGCTTACATTGTTTTTCACCCGGTCCATTCTGATATACGCACTTTTATTTGACAATGTGTAAAAATAGGCAGTAGCTTTTTCTGGAGATTCATTGTGAAGTGCCCAAAATTTCTGATTGAGCTCTGAGTTCCTCGGCAATAGTTTTGACATCAACTCAGCCTGAAAAGACTCGATTTCATATTCGAGCTCAAGACGATCCTTGCGATTGGCAACAAAAGCTCCAAGCAAATCGTAAATGTCATCATCAGAGGTTTCTCTCACCACGTCATCCTGATCGCATTCAATCTGAAGAAAACGCCAAAGTTCATTTCGCACCACTTCCACATCACAGCTTGTCATCAACTCATTTTTGATTCCATAATCCAATAATTTTTCAACCAAAACAAAATCATTCATGCCATACTCCCGCTCCGCTTGAAATAACGGCTTTGTAAAAACTAGGGACAAGTCCCGTCTGATCAGTGTAAACTCTACGGATATGATTCTCGTAATCTTCAACATGCGCCTTGTGAACAAGTGCTACAACGCACCCGCCAAAGCCGGCTCCTGTCATTCTGGCACCAAGCACACCACTGAGTGGTCTCCCCGCATCTACAATGACGTCGAGCTCATCACAACTGACTTCAAAATGATATCTGAGTGAATCATGGGACCTGTACATCCATTCCCCAAAAGCCATCAAATCTCCAGATTTCAATGCGATGCTCGCCTGCTGAGTCCTATATTGTTCCATTACCGCATGATGAGTGCGTTTGTAAACTTCTTCAGAAGGCATCAGTTCAGTTAATGTCAACCACTCTTTCGGTGTCAACTCGCAGATCCCGCTGAGAGGCTTCACTTCATTGAGTGCCTTGAGTCCTAGGTCACAGGCAATCCTTCTCGCATTGTATGCGGAGTCCACCAGTCCTCTTTTCTTGTTGGTGTTGACAATCATCAGAAGATAGTCACCAAGATCAAGCGGTACATGATCGTACTCCAATGTATTGCAATCGAGCAAAATGGCGTGGTCTTTTTCACACATGGCGATGGAAAACTGATCCATGATGCCACAATTCACGCCATTGAACAGATTTTCAGATCTTTGACTAAGCAAGGCAATATCTTTTTTTGAAAGTCCAAGTGAATAGTGGTCATTGATCATGGTTGCCGTCAATACTTCAATAGATGCTGAAGAAGAAAGACCCGCACCATTTGGCAAATCTCCAAAAAAGAGAACATCAAAACCATGATCGAGTACATTGCCCATCCTCTGAATCTCATTGAAAATCCCCATAGGATAGTTGCACCAATCCATGGCGATGTCATATTCAATACTACCGAGGTTGAACCTATAAATGCCTTGATCCTCAAAATTGAGAGAAATCATGTGCACTTCACGATCAATTCTTGGTCTGATCAGCGCATATGTTCCGAGGTTAATGGCACACGGCATCACCAGACCGCCGTTATAATCTATGTGTTCCCCGATCAAATTGACTCTACCAGGTGAGAAATACATAGCCAAATTATCTATATTGTCATCGAAATACTCGACGAATTTACTTATCATATTTTCCTTCACAATTCTTCCTCCATCCATCAAGATTTCGCATAACCTTCGGGATGACCCTTATGCCATCTCCAAGCGTCTGTTATCACTCGCTCTACGTTGCTTAAGTGCGGTTCCCATCCGAGAATTCGCTTTGCTTTTTCAGCGGATGCAACTAGAACAGAGGGATCTCCGGCTCTGCGTGGCCCAATTTCTACAGGAATAGGATGTCCAGTGATTTTTCTGGAAATATCTATGATTTCCTTGACCGAAAAACCCTCTCCGGTTCCAAGGTTGAATATGTCACTTTCATTGCCCGCTCTGAGGTATTTAAGAGCCAATAAATGCGCATCGATCAAGTCGACCACATGAATGTAATCTCTGATGCAGGTGCCGTCCTTGGTCGGATAATCCTCACCAAAAACTGAGATGGCCTTTCGTTTGCCGAGAGGAACCTCTAAAACCAATGGAATCAGGTGAGTCTCAACGATATGAGCTTCCCCGATCGTTCCAGACGAATCCGCACCTGCCACATTGAAGTATCTAAGTGAAACATATTTAATGCCATGAGCCAAATCCGCCCATTTGAACATTTTTTCCATCATTAGTTTTGATTCACCATAAGGACTTTCAGGCTTAGTCTCACAATTTTCAGTGATAGGCACCTCATTTGGCTCACCATAAACCGCTGCAGTGGATGAAAATATGATTTTCTTTACACCAAATTCGCTCATGACTCTGAGTAATACATTAGCACCAGTCACGTTGTTGTCAAAATATTTTATGGGGAGCTTCACTGATTCCCCAACAAGTGAATTGGCGCTGAAATGCATGACTGCATCGATGGCATGCGACTCAAAAACAGCTTTGAGTGCTTCGTAATTTCTAATGTCAACGTTATAAAATTTTACACCGGCCCCAACTGCCTCAATATGTCCGGTTTCCAGATTGTCGACGACAATCACTTCCTCACCTCTATCAAGAAGCATCTTGACAGCGTGACTTCCAATGTATCCTGCACCGCCTAGAACAAGTACCATAGCGTCTCCTTCTTTTCCAATTGATTTGTTACTACAATCATATCATATTGAAGATTAACGTCAATATTTTAGTAAATATTTACTTATATTTTTCTTGCGGTTTTTCGACAAGAAACTTCCAATATTTCTTAGGCATCATGTTCATTTGCTGCCTTGGATTGTTGCGATGTTCAATTGCGATTCTTTTGAAATAAGTCTTCCACATGTCCTGATAGGCTTTCTCAGAACTTGATAGTTTCAAATCCTCGAGTCCATCAAGCGGACGGATATAGACTTCTTTTCCATCGTAAAAAGCAGCCATCTTTCTTTTGGTGTCGTGAATGACCCAAATCTGGTTTGAAAGCCGCTCCTTAAAGTGTCCGGTCATAAGAGTCAAAATATTGGCTGTAGGTTCGAATGTCGCGTATAAAATGCCGCTTTGCAGTTCCACAAACCGGATGAGCCCGAGTAGCAAATGTGATTCCCTGCAAACTCTATTGTAGATTTTATAAATCTTGTTGATATCTTGGTCGGCAAAAAAATCGAGTCCTTTTTCTCCCAGGCGGTTCATCTTATTTAGGAAACAGAAAAGATACGTCCCATATTGTTCATCATCGGACAAATAAGCGTAGGCCGCTCTTCTGAATCCAATCTCACCGAATTCTTCCAGCAGCCATTTCGTGACTTTTTCAGCTTTCGAAGGATCAGTCTCCACTTCGGTCACGACAGTAAAACAATCCCTTTGATAAGTTGACGTACTGACCAATCTGGCTTCGCCGGCTTTTACGCGGTCATTGAACATTTGGTAAATACCCGTTAATGCGCCTTCAAAACTCCCATCGTACAGATAATCTTTCATGACGATACCCCGCATTGGTTCGGATAAATCTCAAATAGAGAGATTTGAGGCGATACATCGGCCAGCAATTGTCTGATCAGAAATGGATTTTGATCGGCAGCAGTCATCATCTTTCCCTTACAGGTTATGAAATACTTGGCGCGCTTGAGGACAACCCCCATGCGTTTCAGGGCATCAAAGTCCAGCGGACCAAATTTTCTGGATGCCACAATCCGCCTGGCCGTCACATTTCCGATGCCTGGTATGCGAAGAAGAGTCATCAGATCCGCACGGTTGATCTCAATAGGAAAATATTGCATGTTTCTAAGTGCCCATTGGCATTTCGGATCAATCATCATCTCGAGAAACGGGTCTTCCTCAGTCAGAATCTCTCCAGCACGGAACCCATAAAACCTTAGCAGCCAATCCGCTTGGTAAATCCTATGTTCCCTCATGAGTGATACCTCACCGTATGGCTGACAGCTCGGAACATTGCCAACAGGTATGTAACTGGAATAGTAGACGCGTTTAAGGTCCATTTTCTTGTAAAACGATTCAGCGATTCTAAGAATGTTGTAATCCGCTTCTGGCGTGGCTCCGACTATAAGCTGTGTGGTCTGCCCGGCAGGCACGAATTTTGGGGCATTCTTGAAACGTCCCTTGTCGCTCCTGTATTCTTCGATGCCTTCTTTGATTTGCATCATCGGGTTGATCATGTCGATCCTGGACTTCTCAGGTGCAAGCAGTCTGAGACTTCTTGTTGTGGGCAATTCAATGTTGATGCTGATTCTGTCCACATATTTCCCGGCTTCATCAATCAGTCTGGCATCTGCACCCGGAATACCCTTGAGATGAATGTAACCATTAAATCTTTCCACTGTTCTGAGGCGTTTCACAACTTCAATAAGCTGTTCCATGGTATAGTTCGGATTTCTGACCACTCCAGAACTTAAAAATAGACCTTCAATATAATTCCTTCTATAAAACTGGATCATCAAATCCACAAGTTCATCCGGTGTGAATTCAACCCTTTTCAGTTCGTCATTGGAACTCCTGTTGATGCAATAGCCACAGTCATAGATACATTTATTGGTATAAAGAATCTTCAGAAGTGAGATACAGCGCCCATCATCACTGAAACTGTGGCAAATTCCCGGTAGTGACGCGCTACCAAGGGCATTCTTCTCCCCAGGTCTCGAGCTTCCGCTGGACGAACATGAGACATCATATTTTGCTGAATCCGCTAAAATCGCCAATTTATTGAGCACTTCCATTTTGCACCTCCTAAAATAGAACATGTGTTCTATTTTATTATATACCTCCTTCTCCCTGATGTAAATGAAAAAAGCGGAGCACCAGGGCTCCGCAATCTTTTGATTAATAATAGAAGTAATCGCCTTCTATGTTTTTGTAAAAATCTTCTGCTTTTGACTTGAATGGTACCATATTGAAGTAAAGACAATCTTCAGCGACCTGGATTCCAAGCATGGCTCGTCTAGCCGCAATAAGACTGTTTTCTCTTGGCTGCAATGTTGAGAAACTGCTGTAATAAGCCGGTGGGAATTGGCCTCTTTGGAAAATCACTTCACGAATCGTGTTCGGAAATCTCGGGTCTGCCACTCGATTGAGCACCACGTTTGCAACTGCCGTCTTCTTTACAACCGAACCATCTCTGGCTTCGATGTCGACGATCCTTGCAAGCCACAACAAATCTTCATCCGTGTAACTGCCTAGGTTCACAATCTCATCAGCCGATACAGTCATCGACGGATGACTCACTTTAGTTGTGAGTTCGTTTTCGTCCCATACATAATTGAATCCAAACAGTTCCGACAAATAGTCCATCGGTACAAAGATTCTTCCGTTTACAGTTCTAGTGGATCGCTCCATTGGAACATACTCATTATTGATTAAAACTTTGTTTGAATCCATACCAAAACTGACATAATTTCCATCTTTATATACTACGGCCAGTTTTGAAAGTTCCAGCCAAGTGACGTCAATTCCTAATCTCCCCGCAAACATTGAAACGGAACCGTAAACAATTCCTGAATCAACGACTGTAATATCGTCATTGTTTATAATCTGATCGTTGATTGATAATAGCGAGTCACTTGCAAATACTGCACTTGAAATCACGATAACCATCAAAGTCATCAAAAGCAATGCTTTAAACCTCATAAATCCTCCTATGAAAATTACTATTCATAGATTCTACCACAAAAAAGGAGAATAATCAAAATTCACTCGAAATAACGCACTCCTGCTCTGATGATTTTGAAGTCTTTTTCGCCATAAATGTTCTTGTATAAGTTCTTTCCGATGCGTTCAACATGACCCATTTTTCCCAGAATTCTACCGTCCGGTGATGTAATGCCTTCAATGGCATCCACAGATCCATTGAGATTGAATGCGCCATCATAAGTTGTATTTCCTGACAGGTCGACATATTGTGTGGCAATCTGACCGTTTTTCGCCATCAGATCAATGGTCTCAGGATTGGCATAAAATCGTCCTTCACCATGTGAGAAAGCGGTTTGATAAATCTCATCCACATTAGCATCAGCCATCCAAGGCGACATGACAGAAGCCACTCTCACTCTACCCATTCGTGCGACGTGTCGTCCGATTTTGTTGAAAGTCAGTGTAGGCGCATCTTGATCCAGCGCTTTGATTTCTCCATATGGCAATAACCCCAGTTTGACGAGTGCCTGAAAACCGTTGCAAATTCCGATCATCAATCCATCACGGTTGCCTACTAGTTCCATTACCGCCTCAGCCACTCTAGGATTTCTTAGAACCGAAGCAATGAATTTTCCCGACCCTTCAGGTTCATCGCCTGCGCTGAATCCTCCCGGTAAAGCCAATATTTGAGCGTTACGGATCATTTTCACCAACATTTCGATGGATTCATTTATATCTGCGGTATTTCTGTTTCTGAATACAAAGGTCTCAGCGTCTCCGCCAGCCTTGTTGAATGCACTTTGAGTGTCATACTCGCAATTGGTACCTGGAAAAATCGGTATGAGAATCTTAGGTTTGTTGGTTTTTATAGAAGGTCTATGTGTGTTTCTTTCATTATAAGTGTGTCTTTTCGCAGGCCCTTTTTCTTCAAATATTGTAGGAAACACCTGATTCAATGGCTGTTCCCAAACTGCTTTCGCCTCACTGATCACGATTTTTATATCCTTGTGGCTCAAAACAGGATTCTGTGTTGTTTTTCCAACCTTTAATAGCGCATCTACATTCGAATAGTTGTTTTGGTGTTTTGAGTCAACCTCAAACACAATGCTACCATATGCCTCTTCAAATAGAATTTTCTTGTCCAGTGGTTCAAATTCTACACCAATGCCATTACCAAAAGCCATCTTGGTGAGAGCTACTGCAATTCCACCTTTACCGATTGCGTATGCTGATAAAATTTCTCCACTGTCTATTCCTTTTTTGATGAATGAGTAGCCTCTTAATAATGTGTCAAAATCCAATAACTGGTTGTCGTCTCTTTTTGCTTGCCAAGAATAGATCAAAGAATCCGTTTTCTTGAGTTCCGGAGAGATGATTTGCTCAGCTTTACCAGTCGCTACAGCAAAGGAAATCAATGTAGGGGGTACATGAATATCTTTGAAAGTGCCAGACATGGAATCTTTTCCACCTATGGCAGCTGTACCAAAACTGGACTGAGCCAAGCTCGCACCAAGAAGAGCCGCGAATGGTTTTCCCCATTTTTCTGGAGATTGGCCAAGTTTTTCAAAATATTCCTGCAATGACAATCTGATCTTTTTATAATCCGCGCCAGTAGCCACGAGTTTTGCTACAGAATCCACAACAGCGTAGAATCCACCGTGGAATGGCGACCACTTTCCAATTTCGGGATCATACCCATAACTCATCATTGAAACTGTGCTTGTTTCAGCACCAAGCACTGGTATTTTTGCCACCATGGTCTGTGTTGGAGTGGATTCACTTACACCGCCGAACGGCATCAGGATTGTTCCACTGCCTATGGTGTTGTCAAACCTTTCAACCAGTCCTTTTTGTGAACAGACATTGAGGTCTGATAGCACCTCAACCCACTCCCTGTTTTCTGTTTTATCGAAAAATCCTGTTTGATCAGGAGTTTTTACTTTGATGTTCATTTGACCTCGGACACCGTTGGTATCCAAAAATGCTCTGGATAGATTGATGACAAATTGACCCTTCCACTTCATGATCAGACGTCCAGAATCCGTGACCTTGGCAACAACAGTGGCATCCAGATTTTCAGTTCCGCACATTTCAATGAATCGATCGGCATCCTCAGGAGCCACAACCACCGCCATGCGCTCTTGGGATTCTGATATCGCCAGTTCGGTTCCATCTAAACCTTCGTACTTTCTTGGGACAACATCGAGATTCACTTCAAGACTGTCAGCTAGTTCACCGATTGCAACCGAGACACCGCCGGCACCGAAATCATTACATCTTTTGATCAGGCGTGTGACATTTCCATCCCTGAAAAGTCTTTGAATTTTTCGTTCAACAGGCGCATTGCCTTTTTGCACCTCTGCTCCGCACTCTAAGAGACTGTCCTCGTCATGTGCTTTTGAAGAGCCCGTAGCTCCACCTACACCATCTCTTCCAGTCGCACCTCCAACCAATATGATCACATCCCCAGGAAGCGGAGTTTCCCTGATGACGTTTTCTTTTGGAGCGGCTCCTATAACCGCACCAACTTCCATTCTTTTCGCAAGGAATCCATCATCGTATATTTCAGAAACATGACCGGTGGCTAGTCCAATCTGATTGCCATAAGCACTGAAACCAGCTGCAGCCTTTTGGGTAATTACCTTCTGCGGTAATTTTCCTTCTATAGTAGTGTGGATTGGTTGCGTGGGATCTGCAGCTCCTGTCACTCTCATACTTTGATAGACATAGCTTCTTCCAGAGAGTGGATCTCTGATCGCACCTCCAAGGCAAGTTGCTGCACCACCAAAAGGTTCAATCTCAGTAGGATGATTATGTGTCTCATTTTTAAACATCAAAAGCCATGGTTCTACTCTGTCATTGACATCCACTTCAATTTCTATACTGCAGGCGTTAATTTCCTCAGAGACATCAAGATCTTTTAGCCCTCCGCTTTTTCTTAGTGATTTCATGTTGATTGTGGCGAGATCCATAAGTGACAAGGACCTGTCTTTAAGCGGGTACACAAAGTCCCTCAAATGAATGTAATGTTCATAAGCGGATTTCATGGACTCAGCGAAAGGACCTTCCTCAAATTCGACATCAGTGATTTCAGTCATGAAAGTCGTATGTCTACAATGATCGGACCAATAAGTGTCGATAACTTTAAGTTCAGTAACTGTAGGATTTCTTTTTTCCTCATCCTTAAAATAGGCTCTGACAAAGGCCAGATCAGCTGCCGACATGGCAAAACCCATGTCAGTTCTGAAGGCTTCAAGCTCCTCTTGAGCAAAATCTATGAACCCCTCAATAATTCCCACCGCTTCAGGGGTATGAAATCTCATTTCAAGAGTCTCTGGTGGATCGAGCGGCACTTCATGGGATTCCACCGGATTGATCAGATATTTTTTGATTTGTGTCATGGCATCCGAATTCAGATTGCCTTCAAAGCTGAAAATCTTAGACGCAGACATCACCGGACGTTCCTTCAGAGTCACAATTTCAATACATTGTAGCGCAGAGTCCGCTCTTTGATCATATTGACCAGGTAAAAATGCAACTCTAAAAGCCAATTTGCGGTCAAAATCGTTAATTTCATCTTCATAGACCTTATCCACATTTGGCTCGGATAGGATTGTGGCCTTCACTTTCTCAAGGTCTGAAACATCAAGTCCTTCAACATCATAACAATTGATGATTCTCACCTTTTCAAGCGCATCGATACCAAGCGTATGTCTTAAATCGTTCAGAAGTGCTGTCGCTTCCACATTGAAACCTTCCATTTTTTCCACAAGAATTCTCTTGACCATATCATATCCTCCAGTCGGAACATTCACTTTTTCTTAATTGTATCACGTCCTTATGTATTAATAAAATTAATATTTTTAATATGTATGATAAGCTGTGCTAATGCTTAACTTCTATAAACACAATATTTAGTTTTCTTAACATTTGACTGTTTAAGTAGTCGTTATACTGGTATAATATCATTAGCAGAGCTTATCGTTATATCAAAAACAATCAGTGGGATTAATTATGACCATCCACCTTTCAGGAGGCCGAACATGATACCTGACCATCAAAAATCACATTCTTCGATCAACTTCGAACTCTACAAGTTTTTCTACCATAGCGCACACGACCTCAATTTTTCAAAAGCAGCAAACACACTTCACGTGACGCAGTCCGCCGTCAGCCAAGCCATAAAATCACTGGAGACCCAACTTGGAGTCGAACTGTTCTTTAGGCAAGGACGCAGCATCAAACTGACTTTTGAAGGAGAAATACTCTACAAGCATATCGAAAAAGCATATAATTTCATCAAATCGGCGGAAAATTCGATCCATAGTATCAAATCACTTGATGAAGGCACTATTTTCATAGGTGCGAGCGATACCATCACCAGATATTTTCTGATCTCAAAGATCAAGGCTTTTCATGCACTTTACCCCAAAGTAAAAATCTCCATAAACAACCGACCTTCACCCAGATCGGTGGAAATTCTTAGAAATGGTGAGATCGACATCGCAGTGATCAATGTCAATCCAAAAGCGCATTATGATGGGCTTGAAGTCCATCCCTTCACCACAATCGACAATGTCTTCATATGTAGTGGTCTGAGAGAGGACATCTACACACGTAACCATCAACTCGGCGACCTTGCTGATTATCCGCTCATCTGTCTTGAAGAAAAATCCACCACTAGAAATGTGCTCGATGCCTTTTATGAACAGCATAATCTTCCTCTCAGCCCAGCTTTCGAATTCGGTTCGCTGGAAGTCATCCTCGAGTCGGTCAAAGCGGATATGGGGATTGGTTTTGTCACCAAAAACATCGCCGCAAATGCCATCAAAAATCAGTCGGTAAAAGTGATTCCCGTGAAAGAGGCCATTCCAAGCATCACAGTAAGTGTACTAACAAACAAAAGCAAGCCTCTTTCACTAGCGGCACAAAAATTCTTCGAACTGTTAACTTCGAACTACCATTAAAGGAGGTTCACCCTATGCCTGAGAACAGCATCCATAAGACGATACAAGAAAAAGGTTATTTTTATCTCAATGAAGGTGAATTTGATGTTCATCTTTTCCATGAAGGAACATTTTACAAGAGCCATGAATTCATGGGGGCACATCCAATAAATCGCTTCGAAACGGATGCGGTCAGATTCATCGTCTGGGCACCGAATGCACTTAAGGTACATATAGTGGGCGACTTCAATGATTGGGATGCAGCCGGATACCCGATGCAGCGCATCAAAAACAGTGGCTTATGGCAGATTTGCGTCGCAAACGTTCAGCCCTATGACCGCTATAAATACCGAATCACCACTTCTGATCACAAAGAACTGTTTAAAGCGGATCCTTATGCGTTCCATGCAGAGGAAAGACCTGAGACCGCATCGAAATACTATAACCTCGATGGCTATATATGGCACGATGAGGAGTGGTTGAAAAAGCGGGAGGAACTGGACGATTACAACCGACCAATCAGTATTTACGAAGTCAATTTACTCTCCTGGCGTAAAAAGTACGATGACAGTCAATACTCTTATCACGATTTGGCGCAAGAACTGATTCCGTATGTAAAAGAGATGAATTTTACCCATATTGAACTCATGCCTGTCATGGAGCATCCTTTTGACGGTTCATGGGGATATCAAGTCACCGGTTACTTCGCGCCGACAAGCCGTTATGGCACTCCAAAAGATTTCATGTATTTCATTGACACTTGTCACCAAAACGGGATCGGTGTGATCCTGGATTGGGTTCCAGGACATTTCTGCAAAGATGCCCATGGACTTTATAAGTTTGATGGAGGCAATGTTTTCGAATCTGATGATTATGACCGCGCACACAATGATGAATGGGGCACAGCCAACTTTGATTATGGCAAACCTGAAGTTCAGTCGTTTCTTATATCGAATTTGCTGTATTGGCATGACTATTATCATGTGGACGGGATCAGAATCGACGCAGTCGCCTATATGCTCTATTTGAACTTCGGTGGCAAGCTGCTCAAAAACCAATATGGTGGTTTTGAAAATCTGGAGGCCGTTGAATTCATCAAAAAAATGAATGAGGTCATCTTCAGCTACTATCCAAAAACCTTGATGATGGCAGAAGAAAGTACCGCTTGGCCGATGGTCTCTTGGCCAACTGCCTCAGGTGGTCTTGGATTCAACTACAAATGGAACATGGGTTGGATGAACGATATTTTGGAATACATGCAACTCGACCCGGTTTTCAGAAGCGGATTTCACAGAGCACTCACATTTACGATGACTTATGCTTTCTCAGAAAACTTTATATTACCACTCAGTCACGACGAAGTGGTTCATGGTAAAAAGTCACTCCTTGAGAAAATGCCGGGCAATTATCAAGAAAAATTTGCGAATCTGAAGTTATTATTCGCTTACATGTATGCACATCCGGGTAAAAAGCTACTATTCATGGGATGTGAATTCGGTCAATTCATCGAATGGAACGAATGGCAGGCTCTGGATTGGCATCTTTTAGGTTACGAATCCCATAAATCAATGCAGACCTTTGTGAAAGAACTCAATCTTCTTTATAAAAATGAAACATGCCTGTTTGAAATAGACACCACTTATGAAGGTTATGAATGGATTGAAGTGGACAACTCGGATGAAAGTGTCATCTCGTTCGAACGGATAGATCGTTCCGGAAACAGAATGATCGCCATTTTCAACTTCACTCCGATTCCTAGGGACCACCACCCAATTGGAGTCAATGCCCTTGGAGAATATGAGATTCTTATGAACACATGTTGGGAAGACTTCGGCGGAGTCTACAAAAACACTCCAGTAGTTTATACAGCCATCGAGACACCTGAACACAACAAACCTTACTCCATTCGGGTCAAACTCCCCGGTCTTGGAGGTTTATATCTTAAAGTTAAGGAGGATTAATTCTATGAAAGAAGGCAAAATGATTGCAATGCTCCTCGCTGGTGGTCAAGGCTCCAGACTCAAACTATTGACCAGCGACGTTGCGAAACCTGCAGTACCTTTTGGCGGCAAGTACAAAATAATCGATTTTCCGCTAAGCAACTGTTCCAACTCGAACATATTCGATGTTGGAATACTGACGCAGTACAAACCGTACCTCCTTAACTCTCACGTTGGAATAGGGAGCGCATGGGACCTCGATCGACCAAATGGCGGTGTGAGAATCCTTCCGCCATACACCAACGAGGAAGGTGGCAGATGGTACAAAGGCACCGCAAATGCAATATTTGAGAACATGTCATTTATTGATGAACTCGATCCAACCTATGTACTGATTTTGTCAGGCGACCACATCTACAAAATGGATTACTCCGTCATGCTCGATTTTCACATCAAAAAAAATGCGGATGTCACCATTTCGGTCATTGAAGTGCCATGGGAAGAAACTTCACGTTTCGGTATCTTGAAAATTGACGATGAAGACCTCATCAAAGAGTTTTTAGAGAAGCCAAAAAATGCGGATTCCAACCTAGCCTCCATGGGCATTTATATCTTCAACTGGAAATCGTTGCGTCAGTATCTATTGGATGACGAACTCGATTCCAA
>JAWSUW010000044.1:0-21946 GCA_033549245.1 Bacillota bacterium
GTGTCTAAGTTCTCTCAGTACGATCTCGGGTATGATGATATCACCCTCAATAAATCCAGTCTTGCAAATATCGGCAATTCGTCCATCTATGATGACACTGGTGTCGAGGATCTTCGGTTTTGCACCGTAAGTTCCTATTTTTTCTTTATTTTGCTTCCCTGAATTGAGTCTTTTTGAAAAATCTCCAAGCCTCGACGGATCCTTCGAATTTCTTTGAGCAATGTTTATTCCAAGATATCCAAGGAAAATATAAGCCAAAATTTTAAGTGCGCTTGCGACCATTGGAATCGGAATAATTTCAAACAATCCACTTATCAGAAAAGCAACCACCAGACCAAGTACAAGTCCTCCGAACATGAACAGCAATTCTTGTTGAGGAATTTTTTCGAGTTCTGTTTGTGTATATTGCGCCAGTTTCTTACCTAGTGCAATCATTAATTTAGAAAAGAAAAAAGTAATGACAGTAAAAATAAGTCCGAATAAAATTGGTAGTGATATCGTATAAACCATACGATGAAGATTAAAAAGATCTCTTTCGTAAACAAAATCCGTCAAATAAATACCAGACCCTACACCGACACAGAATCCGACAAAAGTAATGATATATTTAATTATTTTCTCAATCACGCTAACCCTCCCCTCCCGTTATTTTATTGTACCCTTTTTGAGGGTCTTTTAAATTGTAACACAGCAACAAAGAATTTCAAAGTGAACAAAAAAAAATGAGGCCTAAGCCCCGTATTTTTCATCAGTGGCTACCTATAGTCATGTTGACTAATGTGGCCGCCTCGTCTTCATTCAAATTTTTTGCTAAAATCATTTCACTGATCAATATTTGCTTGGAATTGCTGAGCATCTTTCTCTCTCCGGTCGACAATCCTTTTTCACGATCCAACATTTCTAGATTTCTGACTACCTGAGCCACTTCAAAAATATCACCCGTCTTCACTTTTTCGAGATTGGATCTATATCGTCTGTTCCAATTGTCCGGCATAACACCTTTTTCTTGGGCCAAGACTTCCATAACCTCAGTCAATACATCGTTGTCAACGACTTTACGTACACCCAAATTCTCAGCGGAATCAATCGGCAACATCACTTTCATGTTTTTAATGGGCAATTTCAAAATATAAAACTGCTTGCTGTCACCCAACAACTCTTTTTCTTCTATTGCTTCAATAATCCCAGCTCCATGCATAGGGTACACAACTCTATCTCCGATTTTAAACATTCAATCCCTCCATGCATCCTTTATTTATATTCATTATACACTATTTTTGACTTAATCACAACAAACCTATATTTTACTATTTAGAACAATTCATTGTCAAGCCTTTTATTCACAGGGATTATTTGTTTATATTACTTTTTGTTTAAATTCTTTTGTGATAAAATAAGAGCAATCCATATCGTTATGTTGACTTTTGGTCTTATGTTCATAGGAGGAATTATGAAAGACGTAATTTATGATGAATTTCAAAATAAGGTAGACGAAGTCCTGATCAGGCATGCAAACTTATTGGATATAGTCAGCAAAATGGATGAGGCAGCTTCAAAATCCAATCGTGCTGTCATCAAATCCATAACCAATTGCGGTTGTGTAAAACTGGATGTCTCTAAAACTGAATTCCCCGAAGGCCTTACATATGATGCCTTGAAGGAATATCGCGCAGAACATATCCAGGGCAAACCATGTCCAGTATGTCGTGACAAAATCGAAGAGGAACTGGGCAGACTCGAATTTTACGTCGCAGCTCTTTGCAATGTTCTCGATTTGAATCTTTATGATGTTCTTTTAAAAGAATACAACAAAATCAATACTCTTGGTAAGTTCAGTCTTTACTAAACCCCATAAAACAATCAGGCAGCAATCGCCATCCATGAGATGACATTTGCTGCCTCTTTAATTTCCTTTAAAAAAAATATTTGAATACTTCTTCAATGTGCTTCATACCTATGGCCTGAAAATTCTCTGGCCGATTCAAGCCATCGAGATTAGCATGCGGGATGAGTGCCTTCTTGAAGCCCATTTTAGCTGCTTCATTGACTCGTTGCTGCACCTGATTGATCGCACGGATTTCTCCTGTAAGCCCAACCTCTCCAAAGACAATCATATCATCTGGAATCTTGATCTCCCTGAAACTCGAAGCAATCGCAACAATAATGGCGAGATCAGCTGCAGGCTCATCTATGGTCATACCACCAACGACATTCAAATAAATATCTTGGTTATAAAGCATCATCCCGGCTTTTTTTTCAAGTACTGCCGTGAGTAGGATCAATTTGTTGTAATCAATCCCCACTGCCATTCTTCTTGGCATATTGAAGTTGGTTTGCGATACCAGACATTGCATTTCCACCAAAACCGTTCTTGTACCTTCCAGAGTTGGAATAACAACCGATCCCGCTTCTTTAATCATCGTATTGGATAAAAATATTTTCGAAGGATTATCGACTTCCTGAAGTCCAAAATTTGTCATTTCAAAAATTCCAATCTCATTGGTGGAACCGAATCTGTTCTTGACTGCCCTTAAAATTCTAAAAAGATTATGACCTTCACCTTCAAAGTAAAGAACAGTATCCACCATGTGCTCCAGCACTTTCGGACCGGCAATAGTTCCAGTTTTGGTGACATGTCCCACCAAAAATGTACTGATTCCATTTTTCTTTGACAAATTCATAAATTGGTTTGTCGCTTCCCTGACCTGGCTGACACTTCCTGGAGCTGATGCGATCTCAGGACCGTATACGGTTTGAATGGAATCCACAATCAATACTTCAGGTTTCAGATTTTCCACATGGTATTTGATTTTTTCGAGATTATTTTCAGCAACAATATATAGATTTTCGGAATCTACACCCAACCTTTGTGCACGAAGCTTGGTCTGTTTGACTGACTCCTCACCTGAAACGTAAAGCACCAACCTCTCACTGCTTGCTATATTGTGCGCTACTTGAAGCAACAAGGTGGATTTTCCTATTCCGGGATCTCCACCAACCAAAATTAGTGATCCTTTGACTACACCCCCACCCAGAACTATATCAAGTTCCTTGATTTGCGTGGAATACCGCTCTTCCAAATCAAATGTGACGTCTATTATCTTCTGTGGTTGACTGGCATTCCCGATATCAAGCGTTGCCGCTTTAACAGGTTTTATGTCCAGTTCTTCCACAAAACTGTTCCACGAACCACAATCGGAGCATTTTCCCAACCACTTTGGAGAAATGCTTCCACATTCCTGACAAACATATTTGCTTTTGACTTTAGACATTTTTTCTCCTCTGGGTCTTATGATGAATCATCATTTTTTGGGGTTCATCCATTTCAAAAGTTATAGAGAATGATTCTTCATCACTTTCAAGAACATATTCTGCAACAACATCTTTTATTTCTTTGTCCACAGCACGACCAAGTGGTCTGGCGCCATACTCAGAGCTATAATACTCAGTGGCAATCCATTTGATGACCTCATCAGTGACTATGATCTCCAAATCTTTCTCAGACATCTGTTTTTCGAAGGATTCTATATGCTTTTCCACTATTAGTGAAGCCGATGCAATATCAAGGGGATCAAATACAATGATTTCATCCATCCTGTTGATGAATTCCGGTTTGAAAAACGATTTGCATGCTTCCCTAATTTTTTCCTCATTGTTGACTGCATCAGTGGATTTCAAAAAACCGACTTGTTTGTTTGCTAAATTTTTGGTTCCCAAATTAGATGTAAGAATAATAAGAGTATCCTTGAAATTCACACTCATGCCACGTCCATCTTTGAGAACACCTTCATCCATAACTTGAAGCAGAATATCTATGACCTCTTCATGAGCTTTTTCCACTTCGTCAAAAACCACTACAGAGTATGGATTCTTTTTGACAGCTCCAGTGAGGTATCCACCTTCTCGATGCCCTTCATATCCTGGAGGTGAACCAATCAATTTTGAAACAGCATGTTTTTCCATGTACTCTGACATGTCAATTTTAATCAGACTTCTTTCATCACCATAGAAAACATCTGCAATCTTCCTTGCAAGCTCAGTTTTTCCAACCCCGGTCGGTCCAACAAAAAGGAATACTCCTGTAGGTTTCTTTGGATCTTTGATGCCTATTCTTGATCGTTTTAGTGCTCTTGATACCACATTGATGGCATTTATCTGTCCAAATATGCTCTGAGACAGTGTTTTTTCAAGCGCAACTAGTCTCTCCTTGTCATTGATGGACAATTTGGTGATGGGGATCTGAACCCAATCCGATACGACTTTTTCAATATCAGATTTACCGATCAAAAGTTTCTGTGATGACATCAAAGCTTTTGTGTTGCTGTTTTTTTCAATATGGGATAATATCCGTTTTTCCTCACTCTGCAATTTGGACGCATTTTCAAAATTCATTTCAATAATGGAATTTTCTTTTTCCAGTTTCAATTGTTGCAACCTGTATTTCAGTTCATCGATGATCTCCAAAGTTTTAAGATTCTCGTATCTTTTTCTCGAAGATGCTTCGTCAATCAGGTCAATAGCCTTGTCGGGGAGCTTTCTATCAGCAAGATAACGCATTGAAAGCTTAATGGCACTTCTTACCGCATCATCGCCAATAACGACACCATGATGGATCTCATAATTGGACTTAATGTGATTTAAGATATCATACGTCTCTTCTTCCGTAGGTTCCTTGACATCAATGATAGTCATTCTTCTGACCAAAGCTTGATCTGGTTCCATATATTTTTGAAAGTCATCATAGGTTGTCGCACCAATAATTTGAATCTGACCATTGGTCAAATAAGGTTTCAATATCCCTATCGCATCAAGCGATTTATCTCCAGTTGCGCCTACCCCGATCAAATTATGGATTTCATCTATGAATGCAATCGTATTGCCATCTGCAATCATATTTTGGATCCATTCATTCATTCGCTCTTCAAATTGACCTCTATAAGAGGTTCCAGAAACCAGTGACCCTATGTTGACCTCTATGATTTTCTTGTCTCTGAGCACGTCTGGGACATGTCCTCCAGCTATTCTATTGGCAAGCCCCTGAACTATCGCAGTTTTACCGACACCTGGTTCACCTACAAGGCATGCGTTATTTTTGGTTTTTCTGGACAACACCAGTAAGATGCGCTCAATAATTTCTTCTCTTCCAATTACCGTATCATAGGGTACATCCTTGGCTCGTTCGGTCAAATCGTGGCCGAATGTTGATTTTTTCTCTTCCTCATAATCTGTCGACAACTCCAGTGTCTTGATATTCAGTTTATCAGTAGCTGACCCTTTGATGATTTTCGTCTCAGGCACATTGTTTTGCTGTTCAATCAGCACACCTTTAAGGACACTTGCGATATCCAGATTGAGTCTGCTTAGTATCTTGTAACCCATACTCATTCTATCGTGCATTATGGCTAAAAAAATATGTTCTGGTATTATTTCTGAATTGTTCGTCTTGACCGCATAGTTATGGCTTCTATCCAGGCACTCGCGAGCTCTTCTGGTATAATCCTCAATCCCTTCGGAAGGGTCACCTTTTCCTATGATTTTCACAATTTCCATTTTTACATTTTGGTGAGTCACGCCATAACTCTCAAGCAGTTCTGTCACTTTTGATCCATTGATGAGTGACAGCCCTAGTGCAAAATGTTCGGTCCCTATGAATTTATGTCCCAAATCACGCGCCTGCGCAAAAGCATAATTGATCACGTCATTCGCTTTTTCATCAAAGTTATAATCTAACATTACTCACCATCCAGCTTTTCTTCTAGTTTAACAATTTAAGGTGGATATTGAAAGAAAAAAGGATACGAATGCGAAAGCATTCGTATCCTTTTTTCTATTTTTCATTATCTTTTTTTAATTGTTCAATAATCTTGATTGCAATTTGCATCGGCACTTCGTCATAACGATCGACTCGCATGCTGAACCAACCTCTTGCTTGTGTCATTGATCTCAAGTCCGTTGCATATTCGAACATTTCAGACTGTGGTGCTTCAGCAATGACTTTTTGATATCCGGATTCATTTGGCTCCATACCGAGAATTCTGCCTCTTCTTCTATTCATATCCCCCATGATGTCTCCCATATATTCATCTGGGACATATATCTCAACATGGGCAACAGGCTCAAGCAATACTGGTTTCGCTTGCTCCATACCTTTTTTGAAAGCGAGGTGTGCTGCCATTTTAAAGGCCATCTCTGATGAATCGACCGCATGGTATGATCCATCAAGCAACGTCGCTTTGATGTTGACCACCGGACAACCTGCCAGTATTCCTTTATCCAAAGATTCGAGTAGACCCTTTTCAACAGCTGGAATATATTGTCTTGGGACTGAACCACCGAAAATCTTTTCTTCAAAAACGAAGTTTTCATTTGAAGGTTCAAATTTCACATGGATGTCACCATACTGTCCAGCTCCACCTGATTGTTTCTTATGCTTTCCTTGAACAGTCGCAACACCTTTTATGGTTTCTCTATAAGCTACTTTTGGTGGCTCAAGGGTGACTTCCACTCCAAAAATGTTTTTGAGTTTACTGGTGATGACCTGAATTTGCATAGTTCCTTGTCCACCGAGCAATGTTTGTTTTGTTTCTTTGTTACGCTCGATTTCAAATGATGGGTCCTCTTCAGTGAGACGATGTAGTGAGGATACAATCTTCTCCTCATCTCCCTTTGCTTTTGGTTCAATTGCCAAATACAGAGCCGGTTTAGGTAGATTCATACTTACATACTGAATCGGGTGGTCTTTATCACATAATGTATCACCAGTTTCAGTGTACTGAAGTTTAGCTGTTGCTCCAATATCTCCCGCAGTGACTTTCGCCACTTCAAGTTGCTCTTTTCCTCTCAACAGGAATAAAGAACCCAACTTTTCCTTCTCATCTTTATTGGCATTGATGATCTCCATATCTTTGACTGCAAATCCCGAGTAGACTTTGAAAAGAGAAATCTTTCCAACGAACGGGTCAACAATTGTTTTGAATACAAATGCCGAGAACGGTTCGCTTTCTTCCACTTTTCTTTCGATTTCCTCATGTGAATCTGGATGTTCACCTTTATATACGCCTTCGTTCAACTCTTTTGGAGTCGGGAAATAATCATAAATCATATCCATCAACGTATGGATTCCAATTCTTTTTTCAACGGCACCAACGAGCACTGGTACTATTTCTCCAGCTATGACACCTTTTCTAAGCCCCTCATGAATCTCTTCATTGGTAAATGTTTCTCCCTCAAAATATTTCATCATAAGCTCTTCATCACTCTCTGCAACTGCTTCAATCAACATATCCCGGATTGGCTTGACACGCTGTTCCATTTCAGCAGGAATTTGAGCGTCAACACATTGTGTTCCATTGAACTCTCTTCCAACCAAATCAACCACGTTGACAAAACCTTTGAAATCAGGTCCTTCACCAATAGGAATGCAAAATGGTGCAATCTTCTTTCCAAATGTATCTTTAAGTTCTTTAAGAACTTTGACGTAATTTACATTATCTTTGTCCATCTTATTGATAAATATGACTTTTGGCATATTTCTTTTTTCTGTGAAGTTCCAAGCCTTCTCAGTTCCAACCTCAATCCCGGAGGACGCGTCAACCATGATTACCGCACCACCTGCGACTCTGAGAGCGCCAAACACATCACCCACAAAATCAAAGTAACCTGGTGTATCTAGAAAATTGTATTTATGATCTTTCCATTCAATTGGAATCACTGAAGTTCCTATACTGAATTTGCGATTGATTTCTTCTTTATCAAAATCCGAAACGGTATTTCCATCTTCAACTTTTCCCATCCTTGTCGTAACTTTCGTTGTGAACAGCAACGCTTCTGCCAATGTAGTTTTTCCGCTACCTCCATGTCCTAAAAATGCTACGTTACGAATTTTGTCGACTGAATAATTTTTCATAAGTAAAGCTCTCCTCTCGGTTGGATTTGATTGAATATTTGCATTATTTATAATATTCTATAAACTTTTGAAAAATCCTTCTATAAACTCAAAATATTTCTTATTACTGAACTTACAAAAAAGACGCTTCCACGACTATATACCCATGGAAGCGTCCAACTGCACATTTAAAATTAAAGAATTCCTGACATTTTAGTGACTTCGAGACCATTTTCACTCCATGCATCTATAATAGCATTAAGTCCGATGGAATCACTTGGCATATGTCCTGCCACAATGATGTTTCCGATATTTTGTTCTTTGACGGCTTTGATGACGTCTTCTGGAGCATGCATAGCGACAATAGTCCCCACGCCCGCATCGAAGTATGCCTTATAAACATCTGCGCCCCCATTAGTACCACCCGCAAACAACAAAGCAATTTTCCCGGCATAGTCTGATGGTGCGCCACATCTGATCACTGGAGAAGCCAAAGCGTTACTGTAGACATCCAGAGTATTGAGCACATCCAAAACATCTTTCAAGGTGGCTTTGGGTTGATCCGACAACTTTTCGTCGAGATACTTTTGTGTGAATCGTTCACCAATAAGATCAGCAGGCATATGGATATTCATAAAAGGAATTTGCAATAGCTTTGCAGCTGATGAAGCCCTGTCATAATTCGAGACGTGATTGCCGATTGAAACCGAATTTTTCTTTTTCTGTAGTGCTTTTTGCGCCTTGTTGATTGGAACTCCGAACTCCACCATCTTGTCCACTTGGATATCCATCACTTCGTGGAATTCTATCACAGCATCATCCGCTTTCGGATGATGGCTCACCACAAGGTCAAATCCAAGCTGTTTTCCAAGCATGATCTCAGGAGTGTCCATATCGACTCCAATTAAAACCTTACGGATGTTTTCTCCCGGTATGCTGATGACCGTGTCAGACGGCATCTCATCAAGACCCGCCAAATTGAGTGCGATTTCCATTATTTCTTTAGTCGTCATTTCCTTCTCCGATTATATGAATTATCTTACTGGGCAAGCACCGGTGTCACAGCCATCGGAGCCTATATCAAGTTCAATTTCTTCTTTTTCGTATTTGGTGATCAATGACGGTCTGAATGGTTTCATCTGAGAAAAGCGCTTATTGTACTCTTCTTCATCGATTGCCTCATATGGCATCAATTGATAGAAACTGTCTTCCAGTGGCAAGAATGAAAGTGCCACGGTATCATCCCAATTGTTGTAAACCCATTCTTCAACGAGCTCCCATTCATTTGGTCTGACGTGTACAGTGATTG
Organism: Bacillota bacterium; assembly: GCA_033549245.1. Taxonomy (GTDB): domain Bacteria; phylum Bacillota; class Clostridia; order Peptostreptococcales; family Acidaminobacteraceae; genus Fusibacter_D. The sequence continues at coordinate 9,195 of JAWSUW010000044.1, forward strand.
AGCAGTTATGATCTACATAATGTTCCATGAACATTTTATAGGTCTCAAGTTGCTCCAGAGCCGAAACATCATACTTGGTCTTACCAAGAGGCGCTTTTTCAGGGAATTCCACAACTTTTGTGGTGCATGTCTCCCACTCTTGACCCACTTCAGGTAAAACAGCGTATCCGAGTTCCTCACATACTTTAACCAGTGGATCGTGTGAATTGATACGAACACGGCGGATAAAATATGGTGAATGGGAATAATGCACACCACTTGATACACTAGGAAGTTGTGATAATGTGCCCTCAGGCTTCACTGTTGTGACAAGGATTGGTGTTCCGCCACCAAGTTCTGCAGCGTACATTTCCGCTTCTTTCTTTGCTGCGTCACGCATTTGTCTAAGCAGGTTCTTTTGCTCGTCCAGCGTGAGTTTCGTAGCATTGACCATGTCTTGCCATCCTGTCAAAGAACATCCGAGTAACTTGTCTCTTTGTTGAACATTGTTCCACATAGGAAGTTCAAGTTCGACGCATGTCATTCTGTAACTTGAACGTGCAGACATTCTTTGTGCCTTAAGCAGACCTGCAACATCAAGATTTCCCTTTTCATCAACGAATGCAAATACATTCACGGTAGTTAAATTGCAAAGCCCTTTATTATCAAGGAGTATTTCTCCACATGGATTGACACCATTGAAATTAGGTCTTCTTTTCGATCCAGCGACTTCATTGACCCAACCTGGCTCTCCGGAATATCTCATTCGCTCAAGTTGCCATTTGATCATTTCACGAGTTGGTTTTTCCTTGTAGTAAATGGAATTGTTGCTCATTTGTCTATGGAGAATTTCATCATTGACGACCCATTTGCCATCTTCCATAGTATAAAGTTTGCTCTTCGCTTCGATGCATTCTTTATCATCGGCATCGACTAGCACGATCTCAGCTGTTCGTCTGACACCACCTACTACAACATTCTCTCCTATGATGTTTGCGATATCAAGACAATCGATAGGTCTCAATTTCACTACTTTTGACTCCACGAGGAATCCAGCTTTCTTGATGACTCTATCTATTTTATGGAACATGTTTTTTAGGCTGGTATGACCACTTGCGGTGCCACCGAATGTCCTTAACTTTTCACCTTTTGGACGGACATGATCATAATCGATGATCACTGTCTTTATGTTTCTATACTCATTGGTATGAATCAGCTTCAGGAAGAAATCAAGCGACTGAACCCAACCTTCTTTTGAATCTCCGATTGTGATTTTAACTGTATTGTTGTAGAAAAACTCAAGACTTGTGTTATCTTCTCTTTCCGCTCTCGGAAGAGGTGTGTAATCTTTATGGACCACTTCAAAATCAGTTCTGACTTTAGGCAATTGAACAACGTCTTCCTTGAGAATTCTGACGCCGACTCCAGATCCTATCATCAACAAATAGAATATATCCTTAAATGCATCAAAGTTATTGATCACCTGGAAACTGCAATTGTAGTTAGCCATTGGATAATGCTTTGCAACGGCCGTACCACCTACCCAAAATGTCCTTCCTGACAAAAATTGTCTCAAATGGAAAATGTTATCGAATAATTCTTCTGCTTCAGCTCGGGACGTTTTTACGATTGAACAGTTGTATTCAACAGCTCTTCTAACTGTTTCCCACCAATATTCTCTTCGTTTTTCATCGGGCAACCATCTCGAATATGTTCTATAATAAACAAAATCACCAAGTTGCTTCATAGGTGAGTTCATATGCTTGTACTTGCTTATGAAATCGTCTGAGAGCAATCTATGATCTTCTTTTTTTCTAGCCATACGTGTTTTATCTTTTTCATTTCTATAAATGATGTATTTCTTGGCAGCGTCTTTTCTAGGGCTTTCCATTAACAGATCTTCTACCATATCTTGTATTTCATCCACCGAAATAGGTACGTCTCTACCTTCCGATGCTTCAGTGATTTGTTCCCCAATGGCTTTACATAATGGTTCATCAATTCCCACTATTGTTTCGAGCATCGCTTTTTCAAGTGCTCTAATAATTTTGGAAACTTCAAATTCCACCACTGTGCCGTCTCTTTTTAAGACTTTCATGCGCTACACCCCTCCATTTTGCTTCATTCCTTGATAACACTACATTTAGTGTCTATCTAGTCCAGTACACCTATATATTGTACCACCCACTCATGATTCTGTAAACATTAATTGCTCTTATTTTCGACAAAAAAATAGAGGCGATATGAAAAACGCGCCTCTAAATCCACTATATATAGTGCTTAAGTCCTTGTCTGATACAAAATATAGAATTGTTATTTTTTCCCAAGCAGTCTGAACATGTTCTTTTTATAAGCTTCCACACCCGGTTGATCAAATGGGTTGACTCCGATCATATAACCACTAATTCCACAAGCTTTCATGAAAAAGTATAAGAGTTTTCCCAAATGGTAAGCGTCTTTCTTCTCCATGCTGATCACGAGGTTAGGAACCCTGCCATCCACGTGAGCTTCAAGTGTGCCTTTGAATGCATTATCATTGACATAGCTCATATTCTTGCCGACGAGATAATTTAGACCATCTAGATCAACTTTTTCAGACTCTATTACAATATCCTTTTCGAATGACTCAACACGTACGACGGTCTCAAAAATATGTCTTGGGCCATCCTGAATCATTTGTCCCATGGAATGCAAGTCCGTTGTGTTGTTCATTTTCGTTGGGAAAAGTCCTTTACCGTCTTTGCCTTCGCTTTCACCGTAAAGTTGCATCCACCATTCTGCGAGGAACGCCATTGACGGCTCATAGTTGACCAAAACTTCAATGGCTTTGCCCTTGTTGTACTGTACATTTCTGATGAGTGCATACTGATAACATGGATTCTCGTCAATATTTTCTACTGAGTATTCCAACATACCATCTTCAGCACCTGACATCAAAGCATCAATATCAATACCTGCTGCCGCTATAGGAAGGAGTCCTACCGGCGTCAATACGGAATATCTGCCTCCTACGTTGGCAGGAATGACGAATGTCTCATAGCCTTCTTCAGTTGCAAGCGCTCTAAGTGCACCACTTTTTTCATCAGTTGTGGCATAGATGCGTTTAACAGCTTCATCGTGTCCATACTTCTTGATAAGCGCATTTTTTAATACTCTAAATGCTATTGCGGGTTCAGTGGTTGTACCCGATTTTGAGATTACATTGAGATAAACACTTTGGTCTTCTATCATTTCAAGTAGGTCGTTCAAATATGTGCCGCTGATTTGATGACCGGCAAAGTATATCTTTGGTCCTTTCCTCTTTTCTTTAGGGAGTTCATTATAAAATGAATGTGATAATGCGTCTATGACAGTCTTCGCGCCCAAATATGAACCACCTATCCCAATGACAACAAGTACATCCGCTTTATCTTTAATGTTCTTTGCTGCCGCTTTTATACGGGAAAATTCATTTTCATCATAAGTCTTAGGATAATCCAACCAACCAATATAGTCGTTGCCTGCTCCTGTCCCTTCATGAAGAAGTTTATGCGCAGTCAAAATTTGTGGCTTTAGAAACTCATATTCGTGTTCCTTGATCATTGCATTTGAATAGTCGAATTTTAATTTGCTCATTAGAGCCTCCTTTGGATTCAATTATGGATTTTAGCATACATGGCGGCACCGATAATGCCCGCGTCGTTTTTAAGTTTTGCAATTTCTACATTTGCGCAATCGGTCGCTTTGAAGTATTTAAGCGTCTCAAGTTTGGCATTGACCTTATCAATCAGATAATCACCGGCATGTGACAATCCTCCACCTAGCACGACGATCTCAGGATCAATGGTACTCACGATATTCATGATGCCAATACTGAGGTAATTGACCAATCGATCAACTACTGCGCAAGCTACTTCATCACCTTTTTGAGCGGAAGTGAAAATCACTTCTCCATCAATCAGGCTCATATCTCCACCGATCTGATCCATAATCAGTGAATCCATACCATTCTTAAGCAAGTGTTTTGCGTAATGAATGATTGCGGTCGATGAGGCAAATGTCTCCAGACAACCATTTCGACCACAGTTACATGTGTAAAGACTTTCCCCGATAATCATGTGTCCTAGTTCCGAACCGATTCCATGATGTCCTGATACCACTTTGCCATCGAGGAGAATCCCTCCACCGACCCCGGTGCCAAGTGTCAGCATCACCGCATCCTTATACCGGTCTTTTTGAGCTACGGTAAATTCAGCGACGCCAGCCACTGTGGCATCATTGTCGATGAAAATCGGCAAATCCACTTTTTCACTTAATTTCGCCCGGAGTGGTACGTTGTACCAATTTAAGTTAACACAGACGATCACTTCTCCGGTATATGGGTCAGCTATTCCAGGAATACCGATTCCAATGCCTTTGACAGTGGACTTGGGCTGATCTTCAAGTAAGTTTTCAACTACACCGAAGATCTCATCTATTACTGTGTCACTTCCCCGTTCACGACGGGTTGGAACCGTATATTTTTTAATTATGACACCATCATCATTAACCAGACCGCCGGCGATATTTGTCCCTCCTAAATCAATACCTATATACACAACATCCTCCATATAATCATTTAATAAAACAATTATACATCAATGCGTTTAATATTCCAAATATCTTTCGCGTATTCTACAATTGTTCTGTCAGAACTGAACTTTCCGGCACCACAGATGTTCATCCAACATTTTTTAGCCCACTCTTTTTGATTCCTATAATCTTGATCCACTCTTGACTGAGCATGAACATAACTGTCAAAATCCTTCAAGATGAAATAATTGTCCGCTTTATGCCATGAAGCATCTTTTAAGAGTGCATCATAGAGTTCTTTGAACATGCCAGTTTTCTCGTCATCAAATGTTCCGTCGATCAAAGTGTCGATAATTTTTTTGAGTCTAGGATGAGATTTGTATATCGCAACAGGGTCATAACTTTCTTTGATGGCTTCAAGTTCTTCAACTTCAGCGCCAAAGATATAGTTGTTTTCAAGACCTGCTTCTTCAACGATTTCAACATTTGCTCCATCGAGTGTTCCAATAGTAGGAGTTCCGTTGAGCATAAATTTCATGTTTCCAGTTCCCGACGCTTCTTTTCCTGCAGTGGAAATCTGTTCTGAGAGGTCTGCTGCAGGGAATAATTTCTCCGCATAAGATACTCTGTAATTTGTCACAAACAATACTTTGATTCTGCCATCAACGTCTTCATCGTTATTTACATGTTTTGCAATCTCGTTGATAAACTTGATGATGCCCTTTGCCCTGAAGTATCCAGGCGCGGACTTTGCACCAAAAATGAAAGTTCTCGGAACAATGTCCAATTTTGGATTTTCTTTGATGTCAAAGTAGAGATTTAAAATTTGGAAAGCATTTAAAAGCTGACGTTTGTACTCGTGGAGACGTTTGATTTGAATATCGAATATTGAATTCGGGTTTAGCTTGACGCCTTCAACAGATTTCACATACTCTGCCAATTGTTCTTTCTTTGTTTTCTTAATGGCCAAAAACCTGTCCAAAACCGCATCATCATTTATGAACGCTTCAAGTTTTTTTAATTGTGAAAGATCTTTTCCCCACGATTCATCACCGAGGAGTTCTGTGATGAAACTTGATAATTCTTGATTGGCAAGCATCAACCATCTTCTTTGTGTAATTCCATTGGTTTTGTTTTGGAATCTATCTGGGTACAGCTCATACCAATCTTTAAGTTCCTGCTCTTTCAATATTTCTGTATGAAGTGCAGCAACCCCGTTAGTCGCATTAGTGCCATGAATTGCGAGGAATGCCATATGAACCATATTATCCTTGATGATTCTCATGTCGTGAATCTTCGTTTTATCGTAACCTAGTTCTTTCAATTCTACGACAAAATGTTTGTCGATTTTTTCAATGATCTCATAGATTCTAGGAAGCAATTCTCTGTAAAAACCTACCCACCATTTTTCCAGTGCTTCTTGCAAGATGGTATGATTTGTATAAGAAAACGTTTTTTGAGCAATGCCCCAAGCCTTTTTGAATGAGATATGCTCCTCATCCACCAGAATTCTGATCAGCTCGGGAATAGCAACAACAGGGTGTGTATCGTTAAGTTGAATCGCAAGATAATCAGGGAATTTTTCGAAATGTTTTCCATGTTCTTTTTTAAACTTTCGAACTAATTCCTGGAGTGAAGCGGAAACAAAAAAGTACTGTTGCTTTAGTCTAAGAATCTTTCCGTCATTCTCCGAGTCATTCGGATATAGTACTCTTGAAATATCTTCAGCTCTATTTTTGAGTGCTACAGATTTATCATATTCCTGTGCATTGAACAAATCAAAATCAAACGGCTCAACAGGTTCTGATTTCCAGAGTCTTAAAGTATTGATGTTATTTGTGCCATAGCCAATGATTGGTGTATCATAAGGGATTGCACGCACATCACAATCAGCGAAACGTACGATAACTGCTTCATCTTCTCTTCGGATTGACCATGGATCACCATACTTCAGCCAATGGTCTGCCATTTCTTTCTGAAACCCGTTTTCAAAATATTGTTTGAACATACCAAAATCATATCGGATACCGTATCCATTGAGTGGTAAATTCATAGTAGCCGCAGAGTCAAGGAAACATGCGGCCAATCTTCCCAGTCCACCATTACCAAGACCGGCATCTTCCTCGCTATCCTCAATCGCGTTGAGATCGATTCCGAGAGTCTTAAGCTCATCTTGAATTTCGTGATAAAGATTCAAATTCATCAAGTTGTTGCCAAGAGCTCTACCCATCAAGAATTCAGCAGACAGATAAAAGGCCTGCTTTTCCTTACCATATTGCTCTTTTGTGTTATTCCATTGATCTGCAATATTACTCATAATGGTTTTGGAAAGCGCATAATATATTTCTTGTTTACTGGCGTCTTCCAATACCTTGCCGTATTCCGACTTTAAAAAACCTTTAATTTCATCAGTATAAGTTTTCATTTTTCCTCCTTGGAAACGTTTCCATTCAAACGTAACGGCCATCGTTGATAAAATCATTTTGCTTTATGACATGCCACTTGCCGCTGTCATCTATAAGATAAAACGTTATGGATTTAAGAGCCATATCGTTTGTATCAACTGATACGTGATATTCATTTCCGATTCGATTTACCTTAAAAATTGTTTTAAGTGAATCGCCCGATTCATAGCCTTTTGTAAGGCCATCATCGTTATACAGTTCATAGTTTGCCGTATCTGGTACAAAACCCAAAACCACCAAATTCGATTCATCTAAAGCTGAGATCCTATTTTCCGGTTTGGTCATGACCAGTAGTTTACCTTGTTTCAAGTATAGTGGAATTTCATTCAGAGCAACATCCATATAGTGATAACCTTCTTCCAACAATTTAAATTGCTTTTCACCAAGGTGCTCAAAAGCTGTCGCTTTCCATAGAACCATTTTTTCCGGAAGATAAACTGATCTTCCTCTGGAATTTTGTTCATAAACTGGTGCGAGCATCACTGAATCACCGAGCAACAATTGATCTTCTACTAATTTGGCTCTAGGATGACCATATTCATATGAAAGTGGTGCAAATAATAAATCATGATTAAAATTGGCCTTCATAAATTCCGAATAGAGATATGGGACCAATGCATATCGCAATTTAACTACATCTCTGATTCGGTCCAAAGTATTTGCTTCAAACATCCAAGGTTCTTGTTTTCGGGTTCCCATCGCACTGTGGTTTCTAAGAAGTGGAGTGAAAATACTGAACTGAAGCCATCTGGTCATAAGTTCACCACTTGCCTCTCCTCCGAATCCGCCTGTGTCCGCACCAGAGTACAAAAATCCAGCCATTCCAAGACCTGGCATCATTTGGATGTTGAGTTTGAGGTGCTCCCACCATGAGTGATTGTCTCCTGTCCATATTCCAGAGTATTTTGCCATTCCGATATGTGAAGCTCTAGTGATCATCAGATGTCTTTTTTCAGGTGAATAACTTATAAATCCTTCAGCTGCTGCTCTTGTCATGAAATAACCATATAAATTGTGGACGTCATAATGGTTTACTTTCACGCCATCATAACTATGGTACATACTCTTGTAATCAGATTCGGCATTGGATATATTCATAATTTTATCTTTTAGTTCAAAGAATGTATAAATATCTAAATTTTTACCTTCTTGATCCGCCACAAATTCTATGGCATCCTTAAGACCTTGCTCAGAATAAAAAATAGCTGGCTCATTCATATCGTTCCAAAAGCCTTCGATGCCAAGATCCATCAATCGATGATATTTCTGGCCAAACCATTTTCGCGTTTGACTATTTAGAAAATCGGGAAAATGAACTTTTCCAGGCCATACTGCCGCAACAAAAGGATTTCCATTCTCGTCATTGCAAAAATAACTATTTTTGACACCTTCTTCATAAACGTCGTAACCGGATTCTATCTTGACTCCTGCGTCAATGATTGGAATCAACTGGATACCTTTCACCTTCAAATCGCTAACGAAAGTTTTGAAATCTGAAAAACGTTCATCGCTCACCGTAAAATCTTTAAAGCGCTCCATATAATCAATATCCAGATATATGGCATCACATGGCAAATCGTATTCATCAAATTTTTCGGCGATTGAAACCACCTCGTTTTTATCCACATAACTCCAGCGGCTTTGCTGATAACCAAATCCCCACTTTGGAGGAACATAGCTCTGGCCGATCAAACTTCTGAACATTTTAATGATTTCTTTATAGGTCCCATTAAAAATATACGCATCAAAATCAACACCTTCGACATCGATTTTGAGAATATCTTGATGCTCAAACCCAACGTCAAAAGACACTTTTCCAGCAAAGTCAATATATATCCCCCAAGGATGTTCACTCTGTACCACAAAAAAATTATGGGCACCATAGAGTGATTTCTTATCCGGAGTATGATTTGGGTCATCAGAACAAAATGACTCATATACAAATCCTCTTTTGTTCATGCCTCTTACACTTTGTCCTAAACCATAAACCACGTCACCATCACGTAGGTCCAATTTCCATATAAGATGGTTCTTACTTTTTTCAATTGCTCCTGGTACGTAAAATGACTCTGTCTCATTAAACAGTTCTTTGTGAATCGTATCTGTAGGTATCATTTCTCCAAATGATATCTTTTGAACGCCTTCAATAGATTGAAAAAATCTCATGTTATCACCTCATGATCTATAATGGAATGCAAGATGCCCTCTCAATAAGAGCCGTATCGAAAACCACATGTCTATGTGGTTTTTCCTCATCTAAAATGGAAATCATTATATCGGCAGTCATCATCGCTATTTCTTCAACAGGTTGATGGACTGTCGTCAAAGTCGGATTAAAATAGGCAGCGTAATCAATATCATCAAATCCCATCAAAGATATATCCTCAGGTATTTTAAGTCCTTTCTCGAATATAGCCTTTGCAGCGCCTATGGCCATAATGTCGGAAATCGCAAATACTGCTGTGAGCTTGCTGGTCTTATCCAGCAATCTCACCATAGCCTCATAGCCTGTTTCAAACGTATAAGCACCAACTTCGAAAAGTTCATCCTTCTTTTCGATGCCATGCTTTTCAAGTGCTTTTATGTAGCCTTCTGTTCTATAGGTCCCTACAGATTTGTCATCTTCACCTGTAGAGATGATTCCTATGGAACTATGTCCAATGTTGCACAAATAATCTACAGCATTGAATGCGGCCTTTTCATTGTCAATAATTACACTTGAAAAGATATTCCTATCTGCTTTTTCAGGAATCTCGGTTGAAGACAATATGAAAGGAACACGCAATCTCTCAATATCGAGATCACTTAATCGGTCAAAATCGCCTCCCAAGCAGATCACTCCCATCAATTTTTTCTCCATAATAAATTCATATGCGGCGTCAATATCTTTATTGTTATCTATATTGTAATGAATGATTGCTGAATAACCCGCACGCGCCAATTTCTTTTCAATGGATTGAATCATCCGTGCAAAAAAAGGATTGTACATTCCTTTGACTAAGATTCCAATATGATTGGATTCAGTCCTTTTTAGATTTCTTGCACTGTTGTTAGGAATATAATTATACTGCTCAATCACTTCCAACACATGCTTTCGAGTTTCTTCTTTCACATCTGAATGTTGATTGATCACCCGAGAAACCGTACTGACTCCAACACCTGCAATTCTAGCGATATCTCTAATATTCAAGTTTTTCACGCTGCCTCCTAACGAAACGAAAATTAGCATGGAAACGTTACTGGTAACGTTTCCATGCTAATAGTATATCACACCCATTTGTAAATTAAAACCCTTTACTTGGGGTCAAATTCTTCTGGATTTTCTTCCAAAAGATTGAACTGTTTATATGATTCAGATTCAAGATTGGAGGCGGTCAACCCTACCAGTCTTACAGCTTTATCAAGTTTCAGATTTCTGAACATGATCTGAAGAGCTTCACTCAAGACAGCATAATTGTTTGTATGATAATCCAAACTATGACTCTTTGTAAATTGCTCGAAGTCACAATATTTGATTTTGATTGTTAATGTTTTGGTGGTCAGAGATCGTTTTGCAAGACCAGAATGGATTTTACCTAGATAATCTTCAAGAATGGTTAAAAGTGCCGATCTGTCAAACGTGTCTTCACTTAGTGTCGTCTCTTTTCCATAGGATTTCCTTGTGTGATTCTCTATAACAGGCCTTTGATCGATTCCGTGAATTCTCTGAACGATTTCTTTGGACCAACTTTCTCCCAAAATATCACCTAGTAAACTCTCTGGATATTGATACAAATCCTCAATAGTAAAAATCCCTATTCGATTCAATCTTTCACAAGTTTTTCTCCCTAAACCATGAATTTTGATAATCGGAAGCGGCAATAAAATATTCGGAATATCCACCGCTTTTATTTCAAATATGCCATCTGGTTTTTTCCAATCCGAGGCAAGTTTGGCCAAAAATTTATTATATGAGATCCCTACTGAGATAGTAAGACCTGTCATTGCATTAATATCTTTTTTTATTTGACAGGCGATTTCCATGGTCGTTTCTTTCTCTTCTGTTACATCTATATATGCCTCATCAATTGAAACTCGTTCAACATGTTCGAATTTTTCTTCAATATATTTGAATATCTGTATAGATATCTCCTGGTATCGGTTCATTCTACCATGAACAAAGATGCCCTGAGGACATAGCTTTTGAGCAACAACACTACTCATTGCACTTCGCACACCATACTTTCTGGCTTCGTAAGAACACGTTGCGACTACTCCTCGATCTGATTTTCCCCCGACAATCAGAGGTTTGCCACGATATTCAGGATAATCCAATTGTTCAACAGACGCAAAAAAAGCATCTATATCAAAATGTATGATTCTTCTAGTCATTTCAGCCTCTTTCAGAACATCTGTTCTATATAGATTATAAACCATTTCATGAATTTTATCAAATCATTTCAGATTTTATAAATTTCTATTCGCATAATATCATCTCTGTGTTACACTGTATTCAAATAATAGATATAGGGAGACATTATGCAAATCAGCAGACGTATGGCAGTATTCTATCTCATCATCGCAGCGACTCTTTGGAGTACCGGTGGATTGTTCATCAAATGGATTTCTTGGCAACCAATGGCAATTTCAGGTATGAGAAGTGGCATAGCAGCACTAGTTTTATTGATATATTGGTTCGTACGATACAAAAAAAGGATTCCACGTCCCAACAAGACCGTCATTTTCGGGGCTATCAACTATATGATCCTTGTCACGCTTTTTGTGACCGCAAATAAACTCACGACTTCAGCGAATGCTATACTTTTGCAATTTACTGCTCCCGTCTGGCTTCTTCTGATTGGACGAGTGTTTTATAAGGATGCCATTGCTAGAATCGATATATTAACTGTTATCGCTGTATTTGCGGGAATGGGCCTTTTCTTCATGGGTGATCTTGATGCTGGAGGATTGATCGGTAACTTTTTAGCCATTATAAGCGGTATAACCATGGCAATTATGATTTTAAACCTCAACAAATTAAAAGTGCATCGTCCAGTTGAGATTATACTCTGGGGTAATATTATGACTTTTATTGTAGGCATTCCTTTTTATTCGGGAATTGACTGGTACCCAGAAGCCTTTGCTGGCATAGCATTTCTTGGTATTTTTCAACTGGGTCTTGCGTATGTGTTTTATACTTCCGGCATACAATCTGTCACAGCTATAGAAGGGATCCTGATTCCTGTAATTGAACCGTTGCTCAACCCAGTATGGGTGTTTTTTGGAACTGGTGAACAACCGTCTGTATACGGTTTGGTTGGTGGAATTATAGTTTTGACAGCGATTATAGTTAGGAATTATGTGCTTACTAAGAGAAAAGTCCAAAAGGCGTCAACATAGTATAGATTTTACGCAGTAAAATCTGGCGTGTTTGTGTTTTGCGAAGCAAAATACATCAGCCGTTATGTAGCTTTATATGCTATGTAAGAAACGTTTAATAGCCATATGTCCATCTGATCATTATGTAAAAATGTACAATCCTTATATCGCACCCTCATCTGAATATTAAATTAAACAGTGTACCTCCTGTATTATCAATGTTTCGTTTCACAAAACATTAATAATACTACGTTCGGCCGATATTTTCGCTACGCATAAAATCGCAAAAAGAGAGTCTGATGAAAAATCATCGGACTCTCTTTTCTTAAACCAGCAACGTTCTACTCTCCCACGGGGCTGGTCGTAACCTTCGGTTACTGCTCGCCTATGCAGCCTACA
>JAWSUW010000045.1:0-21835 GCA_033549245.1 Bacillota bacterium
GCGGGGAAATATGCCCTGGAATGGCTTGATACATTAGGCGTTATGGATATGATCACCAAGCAGCTCGTTTATGGAAAAGATGTAAAAGAAGTACTTTCATGGGTCGAGACGGGCAATGCTGATGCCGGAATCGTCTATGCTACTGATGCTTTGGCATCTTCAAAAGTGAAAGTCACAGTGACCTCTGTAGCTGGGGACCATAGTGAAATATCTTATCCGGCTGCAGTTGTCAAATCGTCAAGGCATCCAGATGAAGCCAAAGCATTCCTGGATTACATGATGGATTCAGATGTGTTTGAAAACTACGGGTTTACAAAATCGAAGCGAGAGGAATGATGTCAATGGACTTATCGCCATTATGGATTTCACTTAAAGTCGCGCTGGTTTCCACAATCATCACGTTCACACTAGGCGTTTTGTCCGCGTGGTTCATGACAAACTATAGGGGAAAAGGTGCAGCGCTCATAGATGGTCTTTTTACGTTGCCCATGGTTCTTCCACCGACTTTGGTTGGATTCATTTTGCTATGGATTATTGGAGTTAACGGGCCAGTGGGAAAATTGCTCGGACTCTGGGATATAAAAATCGTATTCACCTGGTTTGCGGCTGTTTTGGCTTCAGTTGTAGTTTCGTTCCCACTCATGTACAGAACGAGCAGGGGCGCATTTGACCAAATCAATATGGACTTGATCCATGCCGCAAGAACACTCGGGTCAACTGAAAAGGAAGTATTTTTGAAAATTGTCTTACCACTTGCATGGCCCGGAGTTGCTGCAGCCACGGCACTCGCTTTTTCAAGGGCACTCGGTGAGTTTGGAGCAACTCTTATGGTTGCGGGAAGCATTCCTGGCAAGACTGAGACTATCCCCATCGCCATTTATTTTGCCACACAAGGCAGCGATTATAAACAGGCAGCGGTTTGGGTGGTGATTGTGTTTGCCATTTCGCTGATTTCTATGATGTTCATCAACAGATATCAAAATAAAACGGTTAAATGACTAAGAGGTGAGGAAGATGTCCATATCGGTAAATGTAAAAAGAAGGCTTGAAACATTTGAACTGGATGTCCATTTTTCCAGTCATGAGAAAATAGTTGGATTGCTGGGGGCATCAGGTGCGGGTAAGAGTATGCTGCTCAAGACTATTGCCGGCATTTTTGAACCTGAAAGCGGTAAAATTGTCGTGGATGACATTGTATATTTTGATTCCAGTGAGGGAATCTCTTTGCCTTCAAGACAAAGAAAGGCAGGCGTGGTTTTTCAGCACTATGCACTGTTTCCTCATATGACAGTTGCAGAAAATATCGCGTTTTCTCTTGAAGACAAAAACAGTAAAGAAAATTTGCATAAAGTGGATCGACTGATAAGGGAATTTCATCTTGAGGCGTTAAAAGATCACAAGCCCTCAAAACTTTCAGGTGGACAACAACAAAGAGTGGCGCTGGCGCGAGCTCTTGCCATGGAACCCAAGGTGCTCCTGCTCGATGAGCCGTTTTCCGCTCTAGACATCCATCTCAAATCTCAACTCATCAAAGATATGAAAAATGCGCTTTCCGATTACTCAGGGCATGTGGTTTATGTGACGCATAACATGGAGGAAGCCTTTCAGCTCTGTGGACATGTGGTGGTGCTCGATAAAGGCCAGATGATCGCAAGTGGTCTTAAGGAAGAGGTTTTTCTCAAACCCAGCAACATGCAGACCGCCCGAATCATAGGCATGAAGAATCTCTCTAAAGCAAAACTGGTGGGTCCGAATTTGCTCATGGTGCCAAAGTGGGGCATCATGCTTCAATATAGTGATGATGTGATTGCCACTGAAGGTTTCGTTGGTATACATGCGTACCACATTAAACTGCATCACAAATGTCCATCGGAAAATGTATTTGAATGCACCCTTGTGGATTTGGTCATCAATCCCAACTACCACACCCTTTACTTGAAATTTTCTGGAGAACCGGACAGTGTTGATGACTATCACATTCAGATGGATGTACCTGCTGAAGATGCATGGGAAATTGAAAATAAAAAAACTGTTAAGATATGTATTCCTGAAGAGTATATTTATTATAGCTAGGAGTAGGAGGCTTAAAATGTCATATAAAATCCTGGATTTGAAATTTGATCAAAACGGAGTGCGTTTTACGATCAACCCAGTTGTGATTTATGATGATCAGGAGATGGTCCTCGTGGACTGTGGTCATCCGGATGCGCTTCCCAAACTGGTACAGGCGGAGTCAATCTATGACTCACTTCCCGAAGACCAAAAGGAAAGTGCGAAGCGTTTTGCAGCCTATCTAGAAAGTATTGAACACACAAAGGTTGATATATTGCTTAATGATGGGGATCGGTTCGATTGCTGCGGTAGCTTTGAAATCATAGCAACTCCAGGTCATATGCCTGGACATATCTCAATCTATTTGCCTGAAAGTAAGACTTTGATTTCTGGTGACGCGCTTGTTGTTCAAAAGGGAGAACTGGAAATCGCAAATCCACAGTATTCCCTCGACATTGAGGGGACCAGGGCATCTGCACTCAAATTATCGAAACTGGAAATTGATCGAGTCATTTGTTATCATGGTGGCTTATACACTGGTGAGGTACACTCCGCACTCATTAAAATGGCAAGTGTTGAGAGCTGAAAAATCAATTAAAAAAGGGTTGTCTCGAGCTGCGATCATTCGATCACACCTGAGAGACAACCCTTTTGTCTATTCTTGAACTTCTTCTAGAACTTCTTCTACAGAATCTTCAATATCAATTGTTTCTGTCTCAGCATCCCAATCAACGGTAAGTCCAAAAGTCTCAGCGATGAAACGGATAGGGACATACGTTCTTGAGTTTGTGATTTCAGATTGGCTATCCAGTTCAACGGTTTCGCCGTTGACGATGGCCACATTTGAACCAATGCTCAAAATGATTGTCGTATCACCTTTGACGATTGTTACTTCAAAAGTTTCTGGATTGAAGGAAACTTCAGCTCCAAGACCTTCTGTAATTGCTCTGACAGGTACAACTGTTCGTCCACCTTTGATATAAGCAGGAGTGTCGAATTTGATCAGATTTTTTTTGACGAATACTGAACCGACACTTAATACTTTTGAGACTTCTGCAACGGATGTGATACTTTCCACTGCGGCATCAAAAGTTGCCATTTCTTCAACAGTGTACTCACTTCTAGCGATGAGTTTTCTTTGCTCCATGATTTGTTTCATAGCGGCTTTTGCTTCAACAAACTGTACTTTTAGTGCGTCGAGTTCTGAAACAAGGAGTGCGGCACCTGCCTCATCGCCTGACTCCATCAATGCTTCATATTGCTCTTTGAGAGTTTCGTAAGAAGCTTCATTTTCATCCTTTACAGATTCAACTTCATCTTTCTCGATTTCCCATTTTGCTTTCGCTTCTTGCTTGAGTTGACCCTTACCCTTTTTTTCCGAAACTTCTTCAGTCGCTTCTTCTTCAGCGACTACTTCATCAGTGACTACTTCTTCAGCCACTACTTGTTCTTGGCTCTCTTCCGTTACGAGATCCTCTGCGAAGACCATGCTAGTCGTTAAAAGAAGCACCAGCGCCAACACCAATGATAATTTTTTCATAATTTTCCTCCTATCGATTTATCCCGACAAAAAGAAAAACTGTGTCATGTAACACAGTTACACTTCTTCGGTAACCCGGCGATCATAGTATTTACCTTAGACCCGTGGTTTTACGTCCTGAACTTTCGAACAGTTTGCCATTATCGGAAATTACTATTATTATATTTTAAAAACTAAAATCTGTCGAGTCCCTTGAGGTCCCTATTTTTGTGAGCGTACACTCCTAATAAGTTGTGTCAAAATAATCTCTGTGATAAAATAATACAAATGAGGAGGTGCACTTTGGCGACTTTATTGTGGGATTTTGATGAAACATTGGCTTATCGGGATGGCAAATGGACCAGATCGATGTATGAAATATTGGTTAGAAATGGCTATGAGCATATATCTGAAGATGAGGTTGGTCCTCATTTCAAAACAGGATTACCATGGCACCTGAGCAGTAAAGCACATAGTGATTATTTTTATGATGAAGATTGGTGGACTCATGTCAATCAAGTCATCAGATTGAAACTTCTTAAACTCGGTTTTGATGATGAACAATCATTAGAGCTTTCAAGTCAGTTCAGGGAGGAATATCTGGATCTTTCGAAGTGGCATCTATATGAAGACACTTTGGATGCTCTTATGAGATCTAAAAGCGAGGGACATACGAACATAATTCTTTCCAACCACGTTCCAGAACTAAAAACAATAGTCAAACATTTAGGAATAGATGGTTATTTCCATACTATAATCAGTTCGGCTGATGTTGGATATGACAAACCGCATCCTGAAATTTATAAAGAAGCACTAAAACATACGAGCAAAGATTCGAACGTCTATATGATTGGTGACAGTTACAAAGCCGATATTCTAGGGGCAAGTGCAATGGGAATCGAGGCCATTTGGGTAAGGCAGGACAACACAAACGGATATAAAAAACATAGCGTTGGGTTAAGTGGCATTTGGCAATACATTGAAAGGCGCTAGAAAACACTTGAAACTTGAGTGGAATTGACATAGACTAGAAGTGTATAAAGCACAGTCTAATCAACGCATACAAGGTTGTTTTTTTACAACTGTTGGACTTAGGAAGAACTTTATGTTGGTCTTTAAGTAAAACAAACAAAATGACATAAAATTGTTTTGTTTGTTTTGTTTTTTTTTGATACTTCAGTTTTGGGAGGCTTTAGCGGATGTACACGGAGCAAGACAAAAGAGAGTTTTTAAGAGCATTCACTAGAATCCTTAAAGATATGAAAGGAAGAGGTCCCAATAATATTTTCATAAAATATCTTACAGGTGAATTTCATGTCGTCATTCAAGGAGTGGTGACCGATTATGAGAGATATCTAGTGGAAGGTTTTGGTGATGAAGCCTTTGACACATTTACATATTATTACAAGAAGGATATAAAAAATATTGAAAAAAAATTCCTTGAATTACTGGATAACAAATATGGATTCGAATTGTATGAACTAGAGATGGACTGGGTTTCGGATGTTTTTGTTTACAAGTTCAAAATCAATGGTTGATGATTGGAGGAGAAGGCGTATGAAATCAGTAGAGTTCTCGGATGCGTTAAATAGTGGCCAGTTGACAGGAGAGTTTCAATACTTGCTGGATAAAAACCCAATCGGAATCATTTTTTTAATAAGAATTATGAGATCGCATATACCAATGAACAGGTGGAGTCTTACTTTTTAAATGATTTGGATTTGTCATCGAAAAACTTCGGAAACATTTTCCACTGTGAATTTGTGACTGAAAGTGGTGAACTATGTGGATCTACAAAGCAATGTCGGAACTGCAAAATGAGAAATTCGGCGGTTAAATCGAAAGAACAAGGTTTGACCATCAAAAATGTAAAGGTCAAAAGGGTTTTTAATATCCGAGAGAATCGATCCACAAAATGGTTGGATATGACATTTGCACCATTTAAGCTTGGAAAAAGCGAGTATACGTGGGTAAGCATTCTGGATTTGACGCAGCTTATGCATGCCAAATATTCATCGGGACATGACCCCAAAGCTGCTGAAGAGGATTTTGCTTTTTCCAAAGACCATTTTCACGAGAATGTCATGAGAAGCTTAACCCACGAGTGTGAAGATGATACTGGGGTATATATGATAATGATGTCGATAAAAGATGAACTGCGTTTGGACAATCGATTCGGATATGTCTGGAAAGATGAGCTCATAGACAATTATCAGGAGCAAGTGGAGAGTGTGCTTGGAGATTCCGGTTACTTTTGTAGATACAGTCAGAACAAGTTCCTGGTGTACTTGCCATGCCGTCATGAGTCCGAAATTCAGGAGTTTATAAGAACCCAGTCCGATTACAAGAGTCTGCTTTTTCACCTTAAGAATATTTTTGACTTCAAAGTGATGAAAATCAATATCCGTAAAAACCGAATCAAAGAATTGACAAATGAAGACAGGCTTTATATCGAATATTTCAAAGCAATCACTATACTGGAACGTACCAAAGAAAAAGAAATGATTGTAGAGGTGTTGTAAATTGAGAGATAATCATGATTTAAGAAAATTGTTAACAAATTATCAATTCGAGGAAGAATCCATAAAAAACAACACGTGGCGCATTGTTCTGATCTATGGCATCGTCGGATGTCTTTGGATCATATTTTCTGATATGTTGCTGTTGTATATTGTCAAAGAACCTGACTTGGTCCTCAGCCTTCAAACCATCAAAGGTTGGTTCTACGTGTTCTCCACATCGTTATTGCTCTATTTTCTTGTGAAGATAGGATACAGTGAAATATATGGTCTCACTAAGACATTATATGAGAAAAACGAAGAGTTGGTGAGTTTTTCTGAAGAGTTGATTGCAAAAGACGATGAACTCAATGAGAAAATACTCAAATTGAATGAAACGATGAAGCATTTGGAAGACCAAAAAAGATTCAAAGATGAAATTTTCAATACGACAAGTACAGTCGTCATGATTTGGAATCTAAGCGGTGAACTCATAGAGACAAATGATCGGTTTTCAGAGCTGTTCAAGTTTGAAAGTCAAGATGCAATCGGTCATAAATGGGATGAACTTTTACTTGAGGAGAAAGAGGGTCACACAAGGGAAAAAATTCTCATGAGCTTAGGTGGTGACAACAAACTGGAAAGTTATGAGAATTATATAATAGCAAAAGATGGCAAAAGACTTTGCATGCTCTGGAACAAAAAAAGAATCCTTGATCCAAACACTGGTGTTCCTATGGTCGTATCTTTCGGTGTGGATATCACTGAAGAAAAGACCAAGGAGGCAAAAATCATTGAACTCGCTTATAAGGATAGATTGACGGGACTTGGTAACAGAGTGATGTTTGAACAGGAAGTTGAAGATAGAATTGAAAAGCAAAATGAATTTGTACTCTATTATTTGGATTTCGACAATTTCAAGAATCTGAACGATATATACGGACATGAGCTCGGTGACCGATTTCTTAAAGAATTTGCCCATAAAATTTCCTCGGAATTTTCAGACATGGATATGTTCAGATGGTGTGGGGATGAGTTTTTGATGGTTGGTAATCAGACCAATAATGAGGACATAAAGATTAGAATGTCAGAACTTATGGCTGTAACGGGACAAAAGTGGCATATCGACCATATGGATTATTACCCTTCCATTAGTGTTGGCATCACAGAGTATCCAAAAGATGGTCTGAATCTTAGTGAGCTTTTGATGAATGCAGATATGGCACTTCACAAAGCCAAAAGAAACGGTAAGGACAACTATGTGTATTATAAGACAGAATTCAGAAGTGAAGTGGAACAGATCACTCAAGTGGAGAGCCGAATTCAAAATGCTATTGAACAATCTCTATTCCGATTGCATTTTCAGCCAATCTATCAGCTGAATAACTTAGGCGTAATTGGTTTTGAAGTGTTGCTTAGATTTGATTCAGAACTCTTTAATATGACTACAGGTGAGCTTATTGCAATTGCAGAACAAACAGGTCAAATTTCTGCCATAGACCGCTGGGTCGTGAACCGAAGTTTCGAATATATAAAAAGTCATATGATGCATACGGATCATATCATATCCATTAATTTATCCTCAAAGTCCTTATCATCCAATACAATTGTGGAATATATCAAAGCACTGCTTTTGGAGACTGGCATCAATCCTGGACGTATTGAGATAGAACTGACAGAATACTCATTGATCAACTACTTCAAGAATACACTTTTGATCATCAATTCATTGAAAGATTTGGGCATCAAAATTTCACTGGATGACTTTGGAACTCAGTATTCTTCACTTAATTATCTGAGCAAGATACCGTTTGACACTCTTAAAATCGACAAATCATATATTGATCAAATCGTGAACAATACTTCAGAGAGAATCATCGTAGAGGAAATCATCAATCTCTCAAATAAACTAGGTGTTCAAACAATCGCTGAAGGTGTTGAAAGTAAGGAGCAACTTAGTTTGTTGACAAGAATGGGGTGTTGTTACGCACAAGGTTATCATTTGGATCGACCGATGGCAGTGGAGCACTTAACGCCTTATGGCGTTGTGCAACGTTCTTAAATAATGAATTGGAGATTTGATTATGAAACTGATCCAAAAAGTTGCATGTTTATTTGTGGTGCTTTCTATTTTCACCGGGATTTCCCATGGTCAAATCATCGAACCGGATTTTTATAGCATGTTTGATGGCCATGGGTCTTCGATGATGTTGATAGATACTGAAACGGGTGAGATTAGATACGCCAATGCCGCCGCGGCAAATTTTTATGGATACTCCATTGAGGTGCTCACAAATATGAACATCTCAGAAATCAACACCTTATCTGTAGATGAGATCAATGATGAAATCAGCGCTGCTTCTAAGGAGGAACGCAATTTTTTCGTTTTTGAACACAGACTTAGTAATGGAGATATCAGAAATGTGGAGGTCTATTCATATCCCTATGTGTACGGTGATCAAAAGCTATTGTTTTCCATTATTCATGACATCACTGAAGAGATAAGACTCGAGACAATCAATAAAAGAATGAATGCGCTACTTTTATTGATTTCAACTCTGTTCATAGCAATTGTCATTCTAAAGAACAATAAACTCAAAAAAACCAAAGATGAGCTGTTCAATTACAGTGAGTTAAGAAGAAATTTCATCGATGCCGATGATCGATTGGTTTATTTGAAGGATGAAAATTTGAATTATGTTTTTATCAATAAAGCAATGGAAAGTTTCTACAAAATGCAGTCATCGGAAATCGTTGGAAAAGATGATTATGCTTTGACGACCAAGGAGTTCGCCGAACTTAGGCGTGCTACGGATTATAAAGTGCTTGAAACCATGAGTAACGAGATCTCTCAAGTGGAATGGGATGGTCGTATTTATAGAACCAACAAATTTCCAATAGAACTCTTAAATGGAAAGGTTGGTGTTGGAGCCTATATTGAGGATATCACCGAGCATATCCATAGCAAAAGGAAGGAGTCCTTTGCGAAGGCATTGATTCAAGACAGTAAAGATCAGCTTCATTTGATTCTGGATTCAACGGTTGAAGCAATCTATGGTATGGATATTCAAGGCAAATGTACATTCATCAACAAGAGCGGTATTAAACTATTGGGGTATGAGCACCAAGAGGAGATTTTAGGCAAGGACATCCACTCACTTATTCATCATACATATCATGATGGACGCACTATGCCATTTGAAGAATGCAAAATATATCTGGCGCTGAAGGACAAAAGGGGAACACATGTAGATGACGAAGTGTTTTGGAGAAAAGATGGATCGTCCTTCAATGTAGAATACTATTCGCATCCACAGCATAAAGCCAGTGAAATTGTCGGCGCAGTGGTCACGTTCATGGATAATACCGAGCGGAAGCACAATTCAGAAAAAATAAATTACTTGAGTTATCACGACTCATTGACAGGGTTATATAACAGAAGATATTTTGAAGATGTCATGAAAGAGATGGATGTCGACAAGAATTATCCGATTACGATTATTTTTGGTGACGTCAATGGTCTGAAACTCACCAATGATATTTATGGACATGCCGCAGGAGATGCACTGCTCATCAAGATGAGTGATGCACTCAATAAAATATGTAGAGATGAGGACGTGATCGCCAGGGTTGGTGGTGATGAGTTCGCTATTCTCCTTCACAATACAGGTGAATATGAAGCGGGGCGAATCGTTGATAGAATCAAGGAGGAGCTCTCAAAAGAAAAAGTCAATGCAATCCAGTGTAGCATCTCGCTTGGATATGATGTGAAACATAATGCAGGCCAAAGTATTGAAAGATCAATGGAAGCCGCAGAGAAGGCCATGTATAGAGACAAGACCAGCAATAAGAAAAATGTCAATTCCAATATGATTCATACTATAATTGAAACACTTCATGACAAATCGCCAAGAGAGAAGGCTCATTATAATACAGTCAGCCTGATTTGCGAAAGAATAGGAGTTGAACTTGGATTGCAGGAAACTGAAGTCAAGAAACTCAAAGAGGCAGGTTTGTTGCATGATATCGGCAAGATTATTTTTGTTGATACACTGTTGGATGAAGATCACACCCCATCTGACGAGGAAAAACATGAACTTGAGAAGCACCCTGCCATCAGTTATAGAATCCTAAATCTATTTGAAGAAACGATGGAGTTGGCTGAAATTGTATTCAATCATCATGAATATATGGATGGAACCGGTTATCCAAAAGGAATATCAGGTGAAAAAATTCCGTATTTGTCTCGTATTCTGACGGTTGCTGAGGATTTTGACGCCATGACCAATAGTTTTGATGAGTCTCCAATCTCCAAAAATGAAGCTATTGCCAAAATCAAGTTGGATTCCGGGAAGAAGTATGACAGGAGTGTTGTTGATGCATTATTACAATGTTATGAATCAGAACATTCTTAATAATGGTGGCATATTACTGTGATTTGTCGTATATTATGTCTATGATACGGAGGATTTAAAATGAAATATAGAGTCAATCCCAAAAATGGTGATAAACTTTCTATCTTGGGGTTTGGGTGTATGCGATTTTCTAAAGATGAAAATGAAGTGGAAAGACAGATCATCTATGCCATTGAAAACGGCGTCAATTATTTTGACACCGCATATATGTATCCAAACAGTGAAGTGATTTTAGGAAGAGTACTTGCAAAAGGGTATCGGGACAAAGTTAAAATTGCTACAAAATTGCCTCCGTTTATGGTCAAGAAATATGAAGATCTGGACAAGATATTTTATGAGGAGTTGAGAAGACTTCAGACCGACCGAATCGATTATTATTTTATGCATATGCTTACAGATGTGAAAATATGGAATCGTTTGGTAGGGCTTGGGATTGTCGAGTGGATTGAAGAAAAAAAGCAAAAAGGTGAGATCATAAATATAGGTTTTTCCTATCATGGTGGCAGAGAAGAGTTTAAAAGACTGGTGGATAGTTATGATTGGGAATTCTGCATGATTCAGTACAATTACCTCGATGAGAACAATCAAGCAGGTAGGAGTGGACTTGAGTATGCTCATAGCAAAGGACTGCCTGTGATGATCATGGAGCCTCTCAGAGGGGGAAAGCTTGTCACGAATCTGCCAAAGGAAGTATTCAAGATTTGGGACAATGCCTATATCAAAAGGTCACCCGCCGAATGGGCGTTCAGGTGGATTTGGAATCATCCGGAAGTTACTGTTGTCTTATCGGGTATGAATTCACAGGAAATGGTGGAAGAAAATATAAGAGTCGCAGATTCGTCGGAAGCCAACGCATTTACCGATACTGATTTCAAATTGTTTTCTGACGTCAAGTCTATATTGGATGAAAAGATTAAAGTCCCTTGTACGGGTTGCAATTACTGCATGCCATGTCCTTTTGGTGTGGACATACCCACATGCTTTTCAACTTATAATGATAGGGAAATAGAAGGCAAGTTTTCAGCAATAGGAAAGTATATCATGCAAACCAGTCTTAAGTCTGAAGCTAGCAATGCATCACTTTGTACTCAATGTGGAGCTTGTGAGGTGCATTGTCCCCAAAAAATTGCCATTAGGGAAGAACTGAGGAATGTGACAAACAAAATGGAAGGAATCTATTACAAACCAGCCAGGTTCCTAATTAAAAAGTTCATGAAATTGTAATGACAAGTTATTCATATGGAGGAAATCTGATGTTCAATTATAACAATGCAGATAAAAAAAATAAAAGTTTCATGTATCAAAATCTTCAAAAAAGCAAGAGTTACAACACTGACTTTTCAAATTCCAATTTTGATTATGTTTGCCTTAGAGGAGCTCATCTCAAATCATGTAATTTTGATGGATGTACTTTCAGAGGCGCTGAGTTCACGGGAACAAATTTGAAAGACAGCACGTTCAGGAATGCCATATTCGAAAATACCGTCTTTGAGGGTGCCAAACTTGAAGGGGTTGACTTTAGAGGGGCTCAGTTCAAGAATTCTTTCTTTGTTGACACTCGGATAGATCATGTGAAATATTTGGAACCCGAACAAACGGGAATAAGAATCTTCAGCGAAATGCCTGAAATTGAAATGAGCGAGATACTTCGTTCAGCTATAGAGAAGTTGATGCAAAATGTTTTTGTTAAAAAATCAAGAGTGCTCGATACTAAAGACAAAACGATGAATACCATAAGTGTCATGATTCTCATAGAAAAATTTGGAGAAGAGAAACTGATCAAATCACTTGAACAGGTGGAGGATCATTTGGATAGAGATTTTTATACTCTCAGTTATATCATAAAAATTATAGATAAGATTTAAACAAAAGCTCGATGAGAAATGTTCATCGGGCTTTTGTTTTGGGTAACAATGGGGATAGAAGGATGTGACTCTTGATGCATGATGAAAAGACAAAATCGAGTATAGTGGATCGCTATAAAGTTTTTTTGCTTACACTGACCCTTGTGATGGCAGTTGCCTTTGCATTTATTTACATCATCGAACTGGAAGTTAGAAGCTCAAAATTTGAAACGATTGAAATCAACGAAAAAAGGGTGGTCAGTCTCGAAAACGATTACATAGGTAATGAATTTAGAATGGTCTTATCCGATCTCAATTACATAGACAGCATTTTTGATGATGGATTGACAGCATCTCATTCGTTTGAAGAAATAAAAAATGAATGGATGCATTTTTCGAGTGAACGATTCATCTATGACAAAATAAGATTTATTGATGCGGATGGTGATGAACGAATCAGTATCATGCGTTCAAATGATGAGGCTTATATTGTTTCTGATGAGGAACTGGAAAATAAAATGAACCGATATTATTTTCAGGATATCATGAAAATTGACAAAGAAGGTATTTATGTGTCACCACTTGATCTCGATATGAGTGAAGGAAAAATCGTAGAACCGTACAAACCATTGATCCGGTTTGCAAAACAACATTATGACAATTATGGAAACTCAAGAGGAATTCTGATTCTTGATTATCGTGCGAGAGATTTGCTTGATGCCTTTAAAAAAATAACTTACAACAGCAACGGTGTAATGGCACTTTTGAATTCCGGAGGGTATTGGTTATCGGCTGAAGACATTGAACTAGAATGGCTGTTCATGTTGGAAAACCAAAGTGATATAACTTTTGGAAACAGGTACCCGGTGGAATGGAATGCCATATTAAAGGGAAAGACACAATTTTTATCTGTGAATGGATTATTTACATCCGAAATTGTTAATTTCGAGACAATGATTGATTCCAGCCGCGGTGATAACATTTTGTTTGGAGATGGGCATTGGTATATAGTTTCCATTGTACCTAGAGATGGAGAATATGCATCGTTGTTTGTGGACATCCAATCGGATTTTATCTTGAATTTATTGAAGGATGATATCGTATACTTCGTTCTCATCATAATCATTTCAGTACTCGTCGCTTTTTTGTTCGATAGAGATCGTAGCACTTATTCCAAAATCAAGTACTATTCCGAATACGATGCTTTGACCAAAGTATATAATAGAAGAGCGGGAATCACGAGACTCAATGAGATGTTCCCAATCAACGATAGGCGTCATTTTTTGGTGAGCATATGTTTTGTGGATGTCAACGGACTTAAAATGGTGAATGATCTACTGGGGCATAAGCTTGGAGATGAACTTATAGTTACTGTTGTGGAGGTCATAAAAAAAATGATCAGGGATAATGATTTCATCATCAGAATGGGAGGCGATGAGTTCTTGATTGTGTTTGATGAACTGGATAATGCAGGAGCAGAAAATGTATGGGAAAGAATTGTTGAAGCCTATGAAAATATCAATAATGTCGAGTTCAGACCATATATCATCAGTGTCAGTCATGGGGTGGTCTGTCACGATAATAAGGAAAGAACAAAAGTGGATGAGCTGATTATGCAGGCTGATGAAAAAATGTACGAGGAAAAGAGTATCCTGAAATCCAATCTGGATGTGATCAGAAAGAGCTGAGAGTTGAATATCTTTTTTTGATTAGATTTTTATATGTTTATTTCCATTGATATAATGGTATTAAAATAAATGGGCGTCAAAACCTGAAAAAACTGAATATTTTGAATATATGTAGAGTTTTTACATATCTATCAAGATATTCAAGTGATATTCTATTATTGTGTGAATATCAATAACCAAGCAAAAGTTAAAAGGAGGAAAGTTGTTTATGAGGAACTTAAGGAAACTAAGTTTACTTCTGGTTGCAGTGATGATCATTTCATCATTTTCCATGGGGGGATTCGCCGAGACTTATATTGTCAAAGATGGCGATGTACTTTGGAGAATTGCACAAAGCTATGGCACGGATTATATGACCCTTGCGAAATTCAACAATATCGCAGATCCTAATAAGATTTACATAGGCGATAAGATTGAAATTCCAGGTGAAGGAGAAGGAGACGGAGATGGAGATGGTGAAGCCGTCGGATCCCCAAATAAGATCACAATCCTCGGAACGTCAGACCTACACGGCAGAATTTATGCATATGAATATGCTATAGACGATGTCGATGCAGACGCTGGTCTAGCAAAAGTTTCAACTATCGTCAAACAAGAGAGAGCACTTGATCCTAATTTATTGCTTATGGATTTGGGCGATACTCTACAAGACAATAGTGCCGACCTTTTCAATGACCTGCCTGTACATCCAATGATTCAAGTCATGAATGATATCGGATACGATACATGGACCATTGGTAATCATGAATTCAATTTCGAAAAATCTTTTGTGGATAAAAATATAGCTGCATTTGAAGGTAGAGTTATTGCTGCTAATATCTACAAGGAAGGTACTACTGAAAGATATGTTAACGGTTATGAAATCTTTGACATAGACGGAGTGAAGGTTGCAGTGGTAGGACTTATGCCTCCACACGTCCCAGTTTGGGAAGCTAGCTCACCTAGCCATTATGAAGGACTGGAATTTACAAATATCGAAGAAGAGACTGCGAATGTGGTTGCTGAACTCGAAGGTAAATATGATGTTCTAGTTGGCGCATTCCATCTTGGACCTGAAGGTGAACATGATTTCATAGGCATTGATATGATCGCAGAGAAGTTTCCACAGTTTGATGTCATCTTTGGAGGACATGCTCACTCGAAATATGAAAACGAAATCAATGGCGTAAAATTGATCGAGCCAGGATCATATGGCTGGGCAGTATCCAAAGCTGAGATTGAAATTGCTAAAACAGCTGATGGATACGACGTCGTTGCTGTAACAACACAAAATATTGAAACTGCTAAAGTTGAAGAAGATCAAACTATTCTTGATAAGTATGCATTTGTTCACGAGCAATCCATTGCTGATGCGAACACTATAGTTGGTAAAGTAACTGCTGATTTTGTTGAGAGAGTGGATTATATCACTGGTGAATCAACTGTGACCACTATGCCAACAATCCAACTTGAAGATTCAGCATTGATTGATTTGATCAATGAAGTACAAATGTATTACACCGATGCTCAGATCAGTTCTGCTGCAGCATTTAAAAATGATATGAATTTGCTTGAAGGCGACTTCAAAAAGAAAAATGCAGCTGACATTTACAAATACACCAATACTTTAATGGGACTTAACATCACAGGTGAAAACCTTAAAGAATACATGGAATGGTCAGCTAGTTACTATAACACTTACAAGCCAGGTGATGTGACCATCTCATTTGATGAAAATATCAGAGGTTACAATTACGATATGTTCTCAGGAGTTGATTATGAAATCGATATTTCTGAAATGCCTGGTAACAGAATCAAAAACCTTACAATCAACGGAGCACCAATAGTTGACAATCAAATTTACAAACTCGCAGTAAACAACTACAGATTCGGTACTCTTATGAGCCTTGGTCTTGCAACATCAGAAGATGTTTATTACGATTCTTACATCGAATTCCAAGACGCAGGAAGAATTAGAGAACTGATTGCCGCTTACCTTGACGCTGAAAAAGGTGGAAACGCTACACCTTCAGTGGACAATAACTGGAAAATCGTCGGTGCTGATTTAAATCATGAACTCAAAGATGAAATTTATCAAATGATCATTGATGGAAAAATAGCGATACCGACATCTGCTGATGGCAGAACACCTAATGTCAAATCAGTGAATGTTTACGATTTGATCAAACAAGGATTATTCCCAGAGTATAAATCACTTACAATTCTTCATACCAACGACATGCACGGCTTCTTCATAGAAGGCGCCTACGATGGTATGGGTGCAGCAAAAATGGCGACTTTCTATAAAATGATGGAAGACATGAGTGACAATCTTTTGATTATGGACGCCGGTGATGCACTCCAAGGACACAACCTTGTAACACTTTCAAAAGGCGAAGTCGGAACAAGAGTTATGAATGCACTTGGATATGACGTCATGACAGTGGGTAACCATGAGTTCGACTATGGTTCGGCACAAACTGAAAAACTCGTAGGAATGCTCGATTTCCCAGTCCTCGCAGCCAACGTGACCAAAGAGGACGATTCCTTGTTCTTAGACGATTACAAGGTATTTGAAGTTGATGGCATCAAAGTGGGCGTTTTCGGTCTTGCAACTCCAGAAACAACTTACAAATCTCATCCAGACAACACTGTTGGATTGACATTTGAAGATATTTACGAAACTGGAGCTGACATGGTTGCAACTCTTAAAGGATTGAATGTTGACGTAATAGTAGGCCTTGTACACCTTGGTGACGAGGGTGAACTTACAAGTGAAAGTCTAGTAAATGCTGTTGATGGTATTGACCTGATTATTGATGGTCACTCACATTCAGCATATGACAACGGTTTTATGGTAGGTGAAACACTGATCGTCTCTTCAGGAGAGAAAACAAAAAATATCGGTGTTGTAGAATTTGCTTTCAAAGATGGCGCGATGGATTCAAAAGGTGCTTCCCTTTTCACTAAAAAAGAGTCGTTGGAACTCGTAGATGATGTTGCAATGACAGCGCTCATCGCAGAAATTAAAGCAGCTAATGATATCATCACCGAAGAAGTAGTAGCAACTTCACCTGTTGTTCTCAACGGTGAAAAAGCATCTGTAAGAGCAGGCGAAACTAATCTTGGAAACTTGCTCACTGAATCATTACTTGATATCAGTGGTGCAGATGTGGCGTTTACAAACGGTGGTGGAATTCGTTCATCGATTGATGCCGGTCCAGTAACAAAAGGCGAAGTCCTTACAGTATTGCCTTTCGGAAATACTGTTAGAGTTATTGAAGTAACTGGTGCAGACCTTGTTGCAGCTATGGAAAATGGTATTGACATGTATCCAGAAGCTAAAGGCGCATTCCCTCATATCGCAGGGATGACAGTTAAGTTCGATTCTACAAAACTAGCTGGAGAAAGAGTTGTTGAACTTAAAGTTGCAGGTGTTCTTGTGGATCTAACAAAGACATACACACTCGCAACAAATGACTTTATAGTAGCTGGTGGCGACGATTATACAATGTTCATCGGAAAGAAAGTCATAGCTGAGTACGGTGCAATGGATGAAGTCCTCATCGATTACATGAATAAGGCTGGATTTGATAAAGCGATTGAAGATGGAAGAATTGAAGATGTGTCTGAAACTACCAGTGCAATTGAATTCTTGATTGCCGCATAGTTTAATAAGTTCAGGAGAGGGCACTTAGGTGCCCTCTTTTATTTTAGGGTTCAAAAGCGTATAATTAAGTATGAAAATATAACGGAGGCTCCTGAATGCATCAAGATTTCGAAATAATTCATTATACTAAAATCGTACCTAAGGAAACAATCTTCAAATTTTATGAACCTGTCAGAGTGGAAGGGTATTGTAAATCATGTCCAAACTATAATAAATTATGGTCTTGTCCACCTCATGATTTTAGTGCAGTCTCATACCTTGATTCATATGATTACGTTTTACTCATTGGAGAAAAAATTGTCAGAAATGAAGAGTCGCTGTCGAAGACTTCAATGAACACCTATTTTCAGAAAGTTAGAAGACAGCTTGGTAACCAGTTGATCGAACTTAGCAAATCACATGATGTCGAAGTTCTGATTGCTGGCAATTGTTATTTGTGTGAGGATTGTCTGAGGACAGATGGCAAAAGTTGCAGATATGAAGATCGTATGAAATATTCCCTGGAATCCATTGGTTTTTTGGTGGGGGATATCGCCAGTGAGTTGCTTGGAATCGAACTGGAATGGCCTGAGCCTGGAAAAGAAGCTCCATCATTGATGACAGTTGGTGCGATTTTCGCAAAAGAGGATATCAGGCTTAAAGCAATGTTGGATCAATGGAGGTGAAAAGGTTGGATAAGGAACTCAAAGAAAAAGATCCCAAAGAACAGGAACTGCTCAAAAAAATCGCATACCATGAAGCCTACAGTTTGGCATATAAAGTGCGCTTAGCTCAAAAATTACTTTTTAGAGGCGCAAAAGTGGTAGGGAATGCGGCAAGCAAAGGCGGTAAGCTTTTACAGAAAAAGATCGCTGAGCATAAGGAAAAACCATAATATGACTGGAGGTGTTTTCATGAAATATACTGTAGATGCAAAAGTGTTTGAACTTAGGGAGGACATAAAATTTGGAATAATAATTGGAAAAGGTCTAGAGAACTCAGAAACCACTGATGAAGATGAGTCCAGATTAAGAAGAGCTGAAGAACATATGCGAACCGCTTTGGGACAGGAGCAATTGAGGGAAGTGCGCAATGTGGCACTTTATAGAGATGTGATGACTAAAGCAGGAATCAATCCCAATAAGTATCTGGTTTCAGTCGAGGCCATGTTCAAACGAATTTTGAAAGGTGGCAACTTGCCAAAAATAAATGCCCTTGTAGATCTTTGTAATGCGGTTTCGGTTGAAAAGGTCATTTCTCTTGGAGGGCATGATCTCGATGATATCACGCATGATATGGAAGTACGCTTCAGTAAACCGGAAGATCGATTTTTGCCTTTTGGTGCGGAAGATTACGAGCAAGTGGATGAGGACGAACTGGTTTTCACGAGCGGTAATATTGTCCAGACCAGAAAATGGGTATGGAGACAAAGTGAACATGGAAAAATGACACTGAACAGTAGCAATATAGTATTTCAATTGGTCGGATTTGACCAGGATCAATCTTTTGATGATGCGATGAAGTCTATAGAATCTCTTGTTGTAGAGCGATTCAATGGTAATTGTAAGTCGTTTGTCGTAGATGTAAACAATCAGAGCATTGAATTTTGATATGAAGACAGGACTAACAATAGGCAAATATGCACCCCTTCACAAGGGTCATCAGCATATCATTGAAAAAGCGCTTGAAGAAATGGACGAATTGATCGTAATTGTTTATGATGCTCCAAAATATACTAATATCCCACTTGAAGTTAGGGCTGGATGGATCAGAAAGCTTTACCCTGGAATTAGGGTTATTGAAGCAAAAGATGTTCCAAATGATGTGGGTTATACTGAAGAGATACAGCAAAAGCATGAAAAATATATTCTTACATTGGTAGATGGTGTCAAAATTTCTGCGTTTTATTCCAGTGAAGCCTATGGCGAACGCATGAGTAAAGCACTTGGTGCAATAAATAGACTTGTGGACATTGACAGGAAAAATATCAGTATATCCGGAACAGCGATAAGGCATGATCCTTATGGTTGTAGAGATTATATCGAGCCAATGGTCTTTTTAGACTTGATCCGATATGATTACCACAAAATATAAGAAAGGTGGTTTTTATGAAGTATTTATCATGGTTCAATGTCATACTCCTGATTTATCTTTTATCCTTTCCTCTGGCACTGGAACTCAATAAAAGAGTTTTCAGAGGAAAAAAGAAGAAGTTTAACAAGGCTTTAAAGATGGGAAGAAAATTTCATCCTTATGTCGGTATTACTCTTGTTGTGACTGGCCTCATCCATGGTTATAACAAACTCGGTGGGACACTGAGTTTTCATACCGGTTCGCTTCTTTTGCTCATTTTGATCATCAATGGATTCATAGGATTTATGTACAAGAAAAAACGCAATAAGAAACTGGCCACAACTCATAGGATTGTTGGAATAGCTGTTGCGGCAGCGTTTTTATTGCATTATATCAATCCTTGGTTTTTTCAGTAAACCCAAATATTTTCGAATAATAATCCAGTTCGAGTATTTTGCTGGAGTAATAAAATTTTTCATCTACAACATTAGAAATTCTGTTGCTGTAGAGTTCAGCGTCAAACATTTTATTATTTATTTGAGATACTGCGGGAGTGAATTCATCTGTTCTGGAATTATAACGCCCCTGATCGGTTATATAGCTCTTGTTGTAGAACACGACCAAAGGGTCTTGATTAGAAAAAATATCACGTCCCATTAAAAGCCTGGAATCATAATTTACCCCGAGTAAGTTGAGAAGGGTGGGCAAAATATCTAGACTTGAAGCCGGAGCATCAATTGAGACCGGAGTCATATTTTTGGTATAAAGTATAAAAGCATTTCTATAGAGTTCAAAATCACGCTCAACAGGACCACCATTAAGTTCTTCAATTTCCTCATAAGTAAGGGCATACGGATAGTGATCCGAGCTTATTGCAATGAGTGTTTTATCAGCGAGTCCTGAATCCTTAAGGTACTCAAGCAGATATTGCACTCCGCGGTCCAGTTCAATTTGTGTGGCCAAATAAGCTTTGACCGGTTCTGAATAAGGCAAGTCTTCGACTAGTGCCTTATTTTTTTTTGCGATGAAATTGCCATTGAAGACATATCTCATATGACCGCTCACAGTCATGTAATAAGCGTGAAAAGGAGTGAAGTCAGTATATTCAGGCAAGGTTACACGCATCATTTCAAGATCGGATTTTGGCCATGTGTCAGTAAATTCAAGTCCATTTCCAATGCCTTTGTAATCGTAGCCAAGGTTTGGGTGCGAGAGCTCTCGGCCGTAATAATTATAAGTATGATTATGATAGGCTTTGGTGGTATAACCAAAATTTTTCAGTTGATTGCCCAGTGTGAAAGGAAGAGTATTATCACTTGATAGCTTGAAACTCCAAACACCACTCTTTGGAATTAATCCAGTTGTGGCGACATATTCTCCGTCAGTGGTGCTCACACCCCAGATTGGAGTATAGAAGTTATCAAATTGATAACCCTCTTGGGTCATTTTATAAAGTGAGGGTGTAAGATGTTCATCAATTGCCAAATGCGAAAATGATTCTGCAGTAATCATAATTAGATTGTATCCCTCATATAATCCTGTATACTCGTTTTTATCAGATGGCATTTGACTTTTAAAATAGTTGTGAAGAGCAATGACATCTTGGTTCATTTCTTCTTCAATCAAAGTGTCAAAATCAATCTCTACTGCATTATGATTTTCGTCGATTATAAACGTACTTTTCTCGTTTTGAGATGTCGTTATCAATTCTGGAGACCAATCAGTGAGATGTCTTTTGAGATCAAGTCTCATGTAAGTCATCAGTCCAAGCTTGCCCACTGAAAAGTCTGGATTGTTGGCATGATAATACAAATTGTAAGCTGAATTCTCACGCCTGTAATCTTCATCCATTAGTGCTATTGCACTTGAGTGTATTAATAAAATCATAACCAAAATTACCATGGAAGCTTTTAGATTTCGGTGAATCTTGAAACTGATAGTCTTCATGGCAATCAGAAAAACAAAAAAAGGAACAAACATGAGAATTATCTCAGATATATTCTCAATAATTCCAAAAAAAGCATGATCAGCAAATTCAAAGACTTGACCAGAATTTTCTACGGAATATGCAATGTAAAAGGTTTTGAATATTCGATAATAGACGAGTTGGGAGGCATA
>JAWSUW010000046.1:0-19862 GCA_033549245.1 Bacillota bacterium
GCGGAGAGGGTATTGAACAGGCAAAGGAACTTTTGGAGTCCATCGATGTTCAACTTGAAGAGCTAAATTTGGAACTTGAACAACAACTTGTCGAGATATCAGATCGCTATGATGTGATGAAAGAAGAACTTGAGGAAGTTGAAATCAGAGCCATAAGTGAAAATATTGCCGTCCATTTAGTTGGCCTTGCATGGGTTCCGTATGAAAAATAGATAAAGAGTTTAATAAAAACCATCACAAAATCATTTGTGGTGGTTTTTTTAGTGTTGCTTCATTGTGGAAATTCGAAAAAATGGATCTATAATTTTGTGTTCTTGACAGAACGAAATAAACAAAGTAACATGTAGTTAGGCTAACTAACTAAATGGAGAGCAAAATGGATTTGAACATAATTAAAGGTGCGGATGCAATTGGAATGTTTTGCAGATTGCATATGAACACAAAACGCAATTTGCCGATAAGACCCAGTGAGATGGGTGTTCTGATTTTCACACAAAAACAAAGTACTGCAGTGACACCACTCATGATCAGTCAATTTTTCAAAATCACCAAACCGTCCGTGACTGCACTAGTAACCTCATTGGTCAAAGATGGATATTTGACAAAAGAGTTGTCCGATGCTGATAAGAGGAGTTATGCGCTTAGGATCACAGAAAAAGGAAATGATCTAGTTGATTCCACATTTGTTGAATATTATAAATCTATCGAAATTCTGAAAGATAATATGGGTGAGGAAAAATTTGCTAAGTTTATTGAACTGGTTGAGCTTGCAGGCAGCATTTGGGATGAGGTGGAATAGATGGGTATTTTGATTACAGGGGCTTCAGGAAATGTGGGAAAATATGTTGCACAGGAACTTATAAAACTAGGTGAGGATGTGGTTGTTGCAGGCACTGACCCAATGAAACTCAATAAGATATTTGGTGATGAAGTCAAAGCGGTTGAATTGGATTTCACCAATCATGAGACGTTTGACGCAGCACTCGAAGATATCGATAGGATGTTTTTAATGAGGCCACCACACCTTGGCAATCCGGAAGATCTTTATCCTTTTATTGATGCAGCTGATATCGGTTTAGCAATTGCAACTGTCCTGCATGACCCTGGTAAGCATAGAAATTCAGCTTATACAATCACTGGAGCTGATGCACTCGATTACTTTGAGGTCGCAGAGACCATAAGTAAACTAACTGGAAGAAAAATAACCTATGCCAAACCTGGTTATTTGAAATATAGGAATCACTATATCAAAAATAGAGGTTTGGACAAAGGCTATGTGAATGTTACTGTGGCACTTTATTTCATGACCAGAATGGGAACTGCCGAGGCCGTAACAGATGAATTTTTAAAATTGACTGGGAAAAAACCGAAGACTTTTGAAGAATTTGTTAGAGAAAATATCAAAGAATTCAAGCGTTGAAGCGGCCGTTTAGATATCCAGTCAATGGACCGAGAATCAAAGCCATTGAGAGCATTGGCATAAAATCTTTGGGGTTGATGGTGTATATGACCATGACTAATGGCAACATATTCAAGGTTGAAAGCGCTAAACCGTTAAGAATGCTATTTTTAAATAAGACAATATGTGCCACAAAATAGCTTGTTATGATCCAGAACATTAGGATAGAGGACATATTGAGCAGGGGTGCCCCCACTAATACTAATGGAATCAAGTCGAGTATCCCTGCAATCAGGCCTATACTGATTGCGATAATTATTTTTTTTTGCATAAAATTTCTCCTTAATTATAGTTTAATTTTATATTGAACTCTATAGGGTTCAATTTTCTTTTTTTTGTATGAGATTGCGTTCACCGGACAGTTGTGAATGCAACGGGTACATAGGATGCATCGGTTGTGGTATTTCTTGTCTTTAAGTGTTATGTTGTTTTTCGGACAATTCTTCTCACAGATCCCACATGATATGCAGGACTCGTCAATGGAGAAGTTTTTACCTAATGATTTAGCCATGATACTGAAGAGGTCTGCCATAATATCGATTAGGAGTACAGATTCCTTAAATTCGATTGGTTTGTCGATATGGAGATTATTAATTGAAACCGCAATCATCTGAGCAGCATTTTTAAACTGCTGTTCTTGAAGGGATTCAGGTGTGGGATCATATTTATCGATATAAAAATTTCTTGGCATTTCGTAAGCTAACAAATCAACAATGGTGTAGCCTTTGTTTGATAATTTTTTTCCAATGGATTTGATGCCATGTGCATTTTGTAGTCCTGCAGAGGTCGAGTAAACCAGTGCAATTTTATTGGAACTTGTTTTTGGAATGTTTTTCCTCACCCACTGGATCAGTTCGTGTGGCATATTTCCTGCGTAAATTGGTCCACCAATGATTAAAAGGTCATGCTCATCCAAGGTACTAGCGGTTTCTATGGATGAGACTGCAACATCATGTCCTTTGTCTTTTAATAATTGACTATAACCATCTGCAATGCTTTTCGTATTGCCTGTTCCACTAAAATATACTATTGAGATTCTCATTGTTTTTCCTCAAGATTGGTATGAATTTTTCTCAAAATCCGCATGGTTTGTTCTTGTTCACTAATTTCAATACCTTCTGTCATGGACTTATGCAGCGAAATGAAGGTGGACATGATATCAATTTTAAGCTGCTTTCCTTGTGCAGACAATTGGTAAGATTTTGAGTGATTTGGAACTTGTTCCAAATAGTTTTTATCCATCAACTTCTTCACGTTTCTACTGATATTTCCCTTATCAATGTTCAGTGATCTAACAAGATCATTTTGTGAGAAATGACTTCCGTGATGTGCATAAAACAGCATCAAGATGTGCAGCTGTCCCATCCCAATTCCATAGGCTTGGAGATCTTTTTCTGTTTTTGTTTTCAGCTCTTTGTATATTGCGATAATCAAGTCGCCAAGTTGTTCAGGTGAATAAGTCATATAACCTCCGATTTATCAAAATTATCAAAAAAAGTTGCGTACACAACTCATGTAAAATAATATACCACATAAGTGTTGTGCACGCAACTTGTTTTTATTTGGATTTTTGAATCAAATCAACCAATGTTTCCAGTTCCTCAGCAAAAACTTTTGCAAGTTCAAAATCGGTCTCTTTAAGAGCCAATTCGATTTTCGTTTCAATGGATTTCTTCTTTTGCTCAAGTTCTAAATAGTCTTTTTCAAAATGACTGTTGTAGATCATTTTTCTGAATTTGCGTATACTCATTTTTCTTATTGTTTTATCTTCAATAATCAAAACATAGTCCATGCAATTAGCTATTGTGTAGTAATCATGGGAGATCATCAGAATGGCACCTGTATAGTTTTCAATAGCCTTTTCAAGTGCCATTTGTGAGTAGGTGTCCAAATGACTTGTTGGTTCATCAAGCAATAAAAGATCCGATTTTTGTGCTGAGATTTTTGCGATTTGAAGTATGTTCTTTTCTCCACCAGATAACGTTCTGATTTTTCTGTCAAGAACATCTTCGTTGAAACCATATCTAGCAACATGTGACCTGATTTCGCCGGATGATTTGAAACCGATATCAAAGAATTCTTCAAGGACTGAGTTGGATTCACACAGCATTTCTCCTTGAACCTGTGACAAATAGGCTACAGATGCATTTTCATTGATGTCAATGGAATCACAACTATTCTTAAATATAGCTCGGAACAAAGTCGTTTTTCCAGTCCCGTTGGAACCGATAAGAGCGACTTTTTCACCTGCTCCAATTTCAAAACTGACATTTTCAAGGAGTAATTCGTCAAAAGAGATACTGAAGTCATTGACTTTCAATGCGAAGGTATCGCTGAGTCCATGAGCTGCATGAAGCTCAATATCCGGTTTCTTGATATCCACAAAAGGCGCCTTTATTCTTCGCGCTTCAAGTCGCTCCTGAATTTTCACTCTTGCATACAGTGCTTTTCCTCTTGAAGCCTCAGCGTTGCTGGTTGCAATCAATCTTAATTTATGGATCATCTGATCATTTCTTTCAATCTCTTCATCATCTGCAATTGCAAGTTCCTGAAGTTCAATTTTCTTTTGGAGCAATGTGAGATTGTACTCGATATATCCACCATCGAATTCCTGTAATTCAGTATTTTCAAGATGAAGGATTTTATCGAAACAATGATTCAATAGATATCGATTATGTGTAACGACCAATAGAATCCCTTTATGTGCATTGATGAGATTTTTAAGGGCACCTAAGTTTTCAAAATCCAAAAAAACGTCGGGTTCGTCCATAAACATCAGATCTGGTTGCTTCAGCATTTCTTTGATGACTTGGATGAGTTTGAATTCACCACCACTGATCATTGATACAGACATGTCTTTAATTTTGCTCAGGTTTGCAAGATTAAGTTTTTTATTGATATTGCTTTCATAGTCATCCCCACCAATGGCGTTGAATGCATCCAGTGCATGTTGATATTTTTCAAGCAAAACATCTATTTCAGTGGAGGTTTCCATAGCGGTACCTATGGATTCGAGTTCATTACGCAGCGTAATATAATCTTCACCGATATATTCGAATACAGTAATCTTTTTTGTGTGATCATGCTTGGGGAATTGGCTGACATATCCCATTTTACAATGCTGATCCAGTTCGATTGTTCCATCAAACATGTACCTTTCAGGATCCATGATCATTTGGATCAAGGTGCTTTTTCCACTACCGCTGGTACCAATGAAAGCTGAGTGTTGACCTTCTTCAAGAGTGAAAGAGATCTTGTTGAATAAATCCTTTTGTGGAAAAGAGTAAGACAAGTCGTTAATTTTAATCATAATATTACCTTTCATTAAATTAAGTTTTTATAGCCCAACGTAGTTTGGCAGATCGAGCTCGGCTGTTCGTATGACATTCTTCAGCCGAGGGTCTGATGGGTTCAGGTGAGATTTCCTTGTAAATGCCTTCCCTCAAGTATTTTTTGAAGGATTTCTTAACTAGACGGTCTTCTCCAGAATGGAATGTCAGAATCGCTACACGTCCCCCTGATGCGAGGACTGCAGGCAATTTTTCAAGGAAATCATATAGTACTTCAAATTCGCTGTTGATATCAATTCTAATGGCCTGAAAGCAACGTTGGCAAGATTTCTTTACTTCCTCATCTCTTGTGCTTTCTGGAATGAATTTTAAAGCGTTTTTTATGATTTGCATCAAATGAGTAGTTGTAGTGATTTCATTGCCCTTTTTGATTTCAGATATGATGGCTTTGGCAATTACTTCAGCATGGGGTTCATCAGAATTCTCGAACAGCATGCCTTCTAGTTCATCTTTTGTTATTGTCTTTAGGCGCTCCGCAGCAGAAATACCAGATTCAGGATTAAGGCGCAAGTCGAGTGGACCTTCGCTTTTGAATGAAAATCCCCTCTCAGGATTATCAATTTGCATGGAAGAAACACCCAAATCCGCAAGTACAAAATCAAGCGGCCCCGATTCTAATGCAACCTGGTCAATGCATGAAAAGTTCAGTTGTTTGATAGTCAGTCTTTCAGGTCCATACCCCAGATTTTCTAGCCGTGCTTTGGTGCGGGGGAGTTCGATGGGGTCGACATCCATAGCATACATATGTCCAGACTGATCGAGACGTTTCAATAGTTCCAGGGTGTGACCTCCGTAGCCAAGCGTTGCATCAAGTCCGGTTTCACCTGGACATATAGCCAGTACTTCGAGAATCTCGTTCACACAAATGGAACGATGCATGCCTGCGGGGGTGTTGCCTTTTTGGATTATTTTCACTACATCCTCTGAATATTTCTCGGGTTGCAGTTCTTTATATTTCTCTTTGAATTTTTTTGGGTGTGTACCTTTATAACGTTCACGCCGCTGGTGTTTTTGACCTTGATCATCCATAGTGATCCTCCATGTGATTATTATGATATCATATCACAGATTGTCCTTCCTGAATGTTAATTTATCGGTTACTTTTTCTTTAAGAGGGTAATTAGTAAAAGGGACCTATGGTAAAAGTGTCAACCTTTTAAAATGTAGTGACGTATAAGGAGGAAAAAAAGTGAGTATGTTTTGTTATCAATGTCAAGAAGCCGCAAAAAATACTGGTTGTACAGTAAAAGGCATATGTGGCAAAGAAGAGGAAGTTGCAAAACTCCAAGATGTGTTGATTCACACATTGAAGGAAATCTCGGCTAGTGTTGTAAAAAACAAATTGGACGTTGGAGAGCTTAATGAGACCAATCACCAAATGATTAGAAGTTTGTTTATGACTATAACAAATGCCAACTTTGACGACTGGGCAATTGAGCAACAAATCAAGAAAATGATTGCAATTGGAAATGAACTCAAAGGTGATATCACACCATACGATTCAAAAGCGTCTATGCTTATAAATGCTGAATCCATCGGTGTTTTGGCGACTGAAAATGAAGACATTCGCTCTTTGAGAGAATTGATCATTTATGGACTTAAAGGTATGGCTGCGTATACTGAACATGCATTAAATATTGGCAAAGAGAATAGAGAAATATATGAGTTTGTATATGAGGCGTTGGCGGCAACACTCAATGATTCACTTTCCGTAGATGATTTGGTGAAAATGACTTTAAGAACTGGTGAAAATGGAGTCAAGGCGATGGCTCTTTTGGATGAAGCGAATACATCCAAATATGGTAACCCTGAAATCACCAAAGTAAATATCGGTGTCGATAAAAACCCTGCAATCTTGATATCAGGTCATGATCTGACAGATCTCGAGCAACTACTTGATCAAACCAAAGGCACAGGTGTTGATGTTTACACCCATAGTGAAATGTTACCTGGACATTATTATCCGGCTTTTAAAAAGTATGATCACTTTGTTGGAAACTATGGGGGGTCATGGTGGAGACAAGTTGGTGAGTTTGAATCATTTAATGGACCAATATTATTTACAACCAACTGTATCGTACCTCCTAAGAGCGATGAGGTCAGAAAAAGAATCTTTACAACCGGGTCATCTGGATATCCTGGCTGTCTTCATATCATGCCAGATGCCGATGGTAAAAAAGACTTTTCAGCCATAATTGAAATGGCGAAAAATTTGCCTTCACCAGATGAAATCGAAACAGGAAATATTGTGGGTGGATTTGCTCATAATCAAGTCATTGCATTAGCGGACAAAGTAGTTGAAGCAGTGAAGTCAGGTGCTATCAAGAAATTCATAGTAATGGCTGGTTGTGACGGCAGAATGAAGTCTAGAGAGTACTATACAGAGTTTGCGGAAAAACTCCCAGAAGACACTGTGATTCTTACAGCAGGATGTGCCAAGTATCGTTATAACAAACTAAATTTGGGAGACATCGGTGGAATCCCTAGAGTACTTGATGCCGGTCAATGTAATGATTCTTACTCACTTGCAGTGATTGCGCTCAAACTTAAAGAAGTATTCGGACTCGATGATATCAATGAGCTTCCAATAGCATATAATATCGCCTGGTATGAACAAAAAGCTGTTATAGTACTATTGGCTCTGCTATATCTTGGGGTCAAGAACATTCACCTTGGTCCAACACTTCCTGCATTTTTATCTCCAAATGTGGCAAATGTCTTAGTAAATACATTTGGAATCGCTGGAATTGGAACAGTTGAAGATGATATTGCATCCCTTGTTACAAATTAATTCTTATGATAAAGTGTGTGGTGAAAAATCAAATCATCACACACTTTTTTTTGTTGAATGTATGTAAAAAATTATATTTATGGATATTTCCCAATAAAATGCGTGAAGTAAGCGCTTCTAAATGGTAAAATAGGAAAGGATATATAAAAGCAATATGCTTGAACATAAAATATAATTTAGAGGAGATGTATTATGAGTAAACCAATTCTCTCAGCTCACTTCGAATCAAGAAAGCCATCTGATGTGCGTTTGGCTCAAATGAAATTCGATGAACGAAAAGTAAAACCTGAAGCGGTGATTAACGTAGGTATAGGAAATGTTTCTCTCCCTACCAATCCAGCTATGATGAAAAGATTGTTTGCGCTTAATGCACCGGACAGTCCTTTTGCTCAGGGCGTGATCAGATATTCTGGTACTGCGGGTACAATTGAGTGTCAAAATGCATTCAAAAACATTCTTCACTGTGAAGGTTTTGATACCAGCAAATTACATGTACAAGTTACAGATGGTGGCTCTGCTGGAATGGAACTTCTTTTGATTGGAGTATGTGGACCGGCTGGAACGGATGAAAGACCACTTATGATGATAGACCCTGCTTACACAAACTACATCTCTTTTGCAGAGAGAGTTGGGCGTAAGACAGTCACTGTCAAGCGTCATTTAGGTGAAGATGGAAAGTTCACTTTGCCTGAACTCGACAAAATTGAAGAAACAATTAAAGCAAACAATCCAGGGGCATTACTTGTAATCCCATATGATAACCCAACAGGTCAGCTTTACAACCACGAAACACTTGTTGAACTTGCAAAACTTTGTGTGAAATACAACATGTGGATGGTCAGTGACGAAGCTTACCGTGAACTTTATTATGAAGACGGAACAGATCTTGTAAGTATCTGGGGTGTAAACGACGCTGAAGTTCCAGGAATCGAAGGAAGAAGAATCAGTATTGAGACAGCATCAAAAGTTTGGAATGCTTGTGGCCTCAGAATCGGTGCAGTCATCACAGACAGTGCTGAGTTCAACAACCGTTCGATAGCGGAATATACTGCTAACCTATGCGCAAATGTCATTGGTCAGTATATTTTCGGTGCACTTGCACATGAAACGAAAGAAGATATCCTCGGATGGGCTAGTCACATTCGTGAGTACTACAGAGAGCATATCGTGAAAGTTTACAATGGACTCAAAGAAAAAGAACCAGGTCTGATCGTTTCTTCACCGGATGCATCCATTTATTCGGTTATTGATGTAAGAAATGTTGTTAAACCTGGATTTGATGCTATCGATTTTGTGCTTTATTGTGCTCAGGAAGGTTCAGTGAACGTCGATGGCGTTGAGACAACTCTTCTTGTCGCACCAATGAAAGGCTTCTATGATATCAAAGCAGGTGAAGTCAATCCAGGAAGCACTCAGTTCCGTATCTCATTCGTGGAAACGCCTGAGAACATGGCTAAGATTCCTGAGTTGTTCGTTCAACTTTTGAGACAGTTTGAAGCACAAAGATAATCATAAATCATAAAGTCAATCCCTCTTGCTTAAAGTGCAAGGGGGATTTTTTTGCCGCTGAAGTTGTCCTAATATTCTGAAAATTATGTACAAATCTTAAAATTTGGGTTCGTATGCATGAAGGAATTATTATGATAAAATTAAGAAAAACACATATATACAGGATGGTTATGATGTTATCTAGCAAGCAAATCCGAAAATTGGTGATCAGCACGCTCATTGCATTGTTATTTGTGGTTATTTTTTTGCGTTCATCTAATAATGCCTTTGATGAGTCTATTCTCAGTACTGACAATATAATGCAACATATCGAAAAGCTGTCTTCAGAGGAATTCATGGGGAGACTGGCGGGTTCAAGCGGAGACCTACTGGCACTTGAATACATAAAGGACTATTTTGCTGAGATAGGTCTTGAGCCAGCGGGTACTGATGACTATCTACAGCCATTTTCAGTGGTGATCCCAGATGTGGATTCGGAACCAATCTTTGAGATTGAGTCGGCAAATGGTGAGATTTTAGAGCGTTTTGAAATGTACAAGGACTTTAGTGTTGTGATGTCCCCAAATGGCGGAGGCATAGATTATTATGGTGAACTCGTCATTCTAGGACCTGATTTCCTCAGAACAAAACCTGAAGAAATCAAAGATCGCATTGTTGTGATAGAGTTTAATAGTCTAACTCCCAGAGTGGTTGACCATATTATCAAGTCAGGTGGAAAAGGTGTGCTTTGTAGCGCTGATTCCAACTCGTTCACTCCCACAAGGGCATTAGAAAAGACAAAATCGTTAGACATTTCAGGTAAAATGGATGAGTCCATTATGGTGGGATACATATCAGTGGATACCTATCGCAATCTCCTATCCATTTCTGAAAAAAAAGATAATCGCAAACTGGATGAACCAATAGGAATCATTGGGCATTCAAGATTAAAAGTGGATGTTGCGTATCCAGTAGTCGAAACGGCCAACATCCTTGGTAAGATTGAAGGGAAATCTTCAAATGATAATGTGATTCTTATCACCTCAAACATAGACGGATTAGGAATTGGAACGGACGATCGACATTTTCCAGGGGCAATTAATAATACTGCTGGAATTGCGATGATCCTTGAACTTGCAAGAACCATGACATTGCAGGAAAATCTTCCAAACCAGACGATAGTATTCGTTGGTTTTGGAGGCCAGGAACAGCAACTTTCCGGTTCAAAACACTATATAGATAATCCAATCTATCCC
Organism: Bacillota bacterium; assembly: GCA_033549245.1. Classification (GTDB taxonomy): domain Bacteria; phylum Bacillota; class Clostridia; order Peptostreptococcales; family Acidaminobacteraceae; genus Fusibacter_D. The sequence continues at coordinate 10,345 of JAWSUW010000046.1, forward strand.
ATAGAGCAAACAACAGTCATTCACATTGATTCTATCGGAAAAGCAACTTTTGAAGGTCTAGGTATTGCATCTGATCCGATCAGTGGCATGATCATCAAAGATAGAATTCATAAATATGCTGAAGATATGGGGCTTGAGACTATTCTACGACAACTCAATTATGGAGTAATCACCCAGTTTTCAAATAAAAAGGTTCCTGGAGTTTTACTGGTGGATAGCAGCAGAACTCAGAACACATATGAAGATAATTATGAAAACATAGATAAAGATACGATTGACAATGCTTCAAAAGTTCTGATTCAATACATCAAACGTGACATTTACAATGATAATCGAGTTGATTATTTGAATTCAGTAGAAAGATTTTTTATCCTTTTGACTTTGCTTTTCGGATTGCTCAGTTACCTGATTGTTAGAGGATATAATGCTTATCCGAACATGAACATAGCAGGCTATAGTATTGAGAACTTATATTATTCGACGCCCGTTTTGGTAGTGAGAAAATTTTTCACTACAGTAATGCCTTATTTTCTTGCGATTTTCATGTTGGCACTTCTTGCAAACATCGATCCGTCCACAGACATGAAAGTTGTCAGTGGAGAAATGACAACCAATGTTTCTTGGTACTTGACACTGAAAAAGAGTGCACTCTACCTGAGATCCATGATGGACCTTGGCACATATCAATCCGATACCGTCGGGAATATTTTTAGTGTGATTTATGACTCCAGTAAACTCAGCATTGCACTGGTGGCATCTTCCCATCTTATTTCAACGCTTTTAGGCATTTTACGTGGAATGTACGAGGGCTATAGATCAAAGAAATCAAAATTGGGCTCGCTCGGCACACTGATCTTTTTTTCGATTCCTGATGTGTTGATTGTCCTGGTCGTGCTGCTAGGTTATACATTCATTGCATCCAGATTTCCGAATCTGAAGGATATGATGCCACTCAAGACATTTATATTACCACTTTTAACATTGTCTATCATTCCGACAATCTATATTTCCAGAATTACATTGATCACTATCCAAGAAGAACTTGGAAAGGATTATATTAAAAATGAGAAAGCTAAAGGGTTCTCCAGAAGGAAAATAATATTTGTTGAACTGATGCCATCCATAGTCTATAAGATTATCGATACCATGCCTGCTGTAATGACAATGCTACTTTCCAATATGATCATAGTTGAGTATTTGTTCAACTACAAAGGTATTCTTTATTTCCTGATCTATCTATACAATCGTCAAGATGTTTATAGATTCGTACCCCTTGCGATAACTCTGGGATTAATTTATATTTTGTTCACCAAAGGGTTTCAGTTGCTTGCAAAAATCATCAACCCGTTGAAACGTAAGGGGGTATAGCCATGAAAAAAATGAATATACCATTGATGCTGGGTAGTGTGATACTTGTGTTGATCTTGCTTGTAATGATGTTTCCTGAAATGTTTGTGGATCAAAGTCCATATACTATACAGCACACCAGATTTATTCACGAAGGTGGAAAACTATCCATTGAACGTGCCCCTTATCCACCAGCTGACGATTATTTCCTTGGAAGTGACCATTTGGGACGCGATATATTCAGTTACATCATTTATGGTACACGCCTTACCATAACAATGGGCGTGCTTATTGCAATAGGGCAATTTTTGGTGGCGATTCCAATTGCATTATTTGCAGGATTCGGGAACCGAATCGCCAAGTCGGTGATAGTCCAGTCCAGTGTGATATTTTCAGCAATTCCCGCATTATTGATTGCCATAATACTATTGAAACTCAACTTTTTCACATCACTTGAGAAGCAAAAGTCCATAATCGCCTTTGTCATCGTGTTGACGGGTGTGAGTTGGGCGAGACTTGCAAGTCTTGTCCTTGAGAGAGTGGAGTCGATACTTACTATGCCATTCATTAAAGGTGAAATTGCAATTGGAAAGAGACATTTTAAAATCGCACTGGAAAATGTGATGCCTCATCTTGCTCCAGAGCTTGTTATACTTTTTTTTATGGAAATCGCCAGGAACTTATCCCTGATGATGCAACTTGGTATCTTTGCGGTATTTATTGGAAATTTGGGGTTGATCAACGATGCTTCATCCGGTGTTGCGCTAAATGTCGATATCAGTTTTGAACCCGAGTGGGCAAGTATGCTCAGTACTTCTAGAACACTCATCAGTACAGCACCTTGGGCAGTGATTTTCCCCGCACTTGCATTCTTTATCAGCGTGCTCGGTTTCAACCTTTTTGGAGAAGGACTAAGAAATGCTATGCAGAAAAAAGACTCTCATGCAGTCTTGCTTTTTAGAAAATTGATTACTTTTGATTTTAGGTACATATGGAAAAATAGTGAATCAAAAGCAAAAAAGAAGCTTGCTATATGGACCGTCTCAGTTTTGGTCCTGTTGGGATTTTTCACATGGATCAATAATGAAGATTACAGTATCGGGTATGGATCGGATAGCTCGCAGCTACCAGAAAATGTTGTCATCGGTACCGAATCTGCTGCGGACACTACAAAGCTTATAATTGCAAAGATGGAGCATCTTGGAATTGAACCGATGAGGGATGATGACTACCTAATGAGTTATGATATTGGACCATCTTATCTCATTGAATCTCAAATGCTTAGACTCAATGCCTCAGATGGTCCGATTGAGTTCGTGAAAGATCGGGATTATGCTTTTCTCACATCAGGAAACATCAATGAAACCGGACTAATATATGATGCTACGAAGGAAGACTTGTATCACACGGATGATTACTCTCGTTTTGAAGGGCAGTATATTTTAATTGACAAACGTTACTATAGTGAAGGTGCAATTGATTATTTCATAAAAAATATCACAGATCATGTCAAAATCAAAGGCATATTGCTTGTGGCAGGAAAAGATGAGGCACTTGGGAACGATATCGTACATGCGAGTGAAGAGCTCGCTATAGTACTCATCTCTGGAGATGCTTCAGAAAAACTAAGCGAATATAAAGGTTCCACCATTACAATAGCAACAGAAGTCAAGCCCATTGGCTCAACAGGATATAATGTCGTTGGAATTCATCGAGGGACCGATGAGAACATCGGAGATGAAGCTATAATAATAGGGTTGAACTATAATTATCTGGATGGAAACGGTAAAGATGTTCTGGATTTCAATCTCAAGTTTATGGAAAGACTTTGTAGTCTCGCCGGTAACAAAAGATCGATCATTTTTCTTTTCCTCGATGGCACCATCAATGAAGAACAGCATGGTATACATTATATTGCCGAGGACTTTCCGTACAGCTCTCAAAAAGTACAGGTCTACATTGATCTCACGGGTATTGAAAGCACAAAATTCGAAAAAGTTGAATTCAGTACTGCTCAAGCTCCAATCACGAGACAGTTCGCATGGAGTCTCGGACATCATCTAGATGGGGAACTCATCAAAAAAGGGTTTGAACTCAAACAACTTGAAACCATGTTTATCGATGGAGAATACTATTTTACAGGCAGTAATGCCGATAATGCTCTTTTTTGGAATCGTGGGATGCCGACAATAATAGTCGGAACTCTGAAGGAGGAGCAAAACTCAAAAAATCTTGAGGAACTGGGCAGTATTATTCTTGAAGTCATCAATAAGAACAATTATTGATCAAATTCTCATTTGGGAGGCACTTGTCATATGAAAAACAAACTGATTGAAGTCTCTGATCTGAAAGTGTCTTTTTACCATGAAGCCGGTAAAGTACAGGTGGTGAGAGGTTTCGATATGAGTCTGGATAGTGGTGAAATCATTGGAATCCTTGGAGAGTCGGGAAGTGGTAAGACAGTTTCCGCAACCTCTATTCTCAAACTGGAAGAGGAGGAAGTTGGTATTATCGATTCAGGTGAGGTTATTTTTAAAGGTTTATATTTACACGGTCTTTCCGAAGCTGAACTGAGAAAAATCAGAGGCAATAGGATCTCCTACATCTTTCAAAATGCATCGAGTGCTCTAAATCCGTTTAAAAGTATAGGTAAGCAGTTGACTGAAGTACTGAAAAACCATAAACTGCCCAGCTCAAAGGAGTTGGTCTTGAAGACTCTGAACGAAGTTGGAATTGAAGAGGCGGAGATGGTCTTTGATATGTATCCGTTTCAACTCAGTGGAGGACAAAATCAGAGAATCATGATTGCTCAGTGCATTATCTCGGGACCGGATTTGTTGATTGCTGATGAGCCTACGAGTTCCATTGATGCTTCACTCAGAAAAATTGTGCTGGATTTATTAAAAGAGATCAATAGAAAAACCAATATGTCCATTATTATCATCACCCATGATTTTGATGTCGCCAAATACTTGTGTGATCGATTGGTGATCATGTATGGGGGACTCGTGGTGGAAGAGGGCAACATTGACGAAATCTTTGCTGATCCCTTGCATCCATATACAAAAGAACTGATCATTTGCGCTGGATCACTGACCAGGGGAGATGACATAGTCTATACACTTGAAGGTTCTCCACCCTCACCTTTTGAGTTTTCAGATGAATGTCCATTTGCAAATCGCTGTAAAGTGAGGTTGCCCGAATGCACGGAGAAAATTCCGCGTACGATTGAGACTTCAGGTCGGAAAGTCAGATGTGTCAGATATGAAAAGAGGTGAAGGAATGCAAGGTGTAGCTTTAAAAGTGGATGGTTTATCCAAGCATTTTGTAATCAGAAAGAGTGTTTTCTCAAAGAAGAAAATAATACATGCTGTCAATAAAATCAGCTTTGATGTCAAACAGTATGAATCACTTGGCATCATTGGAGAGAGTGGTTCAGGAAAGACCACGATCGCCAATATGCTTCTTAGATTAATAGATTCCAGCGAAGGCAGTATTGAACTTTTTGGTGTGGACATCACTAAACTAGATGCTGACGCCATGAGGAGTCACAGAAAAGATATTCAAATTATTTTTCAATACACACATGCAGTACTTGACCCCAAAATGACGATTGAAGAACTAATAAAAGAACCACTTGCAATCCACAAGGTTGTGAACGAAAACGAATACGACGCAGAAGTGGATAGGCTTCTAACTATGGTGGGACTTTCATCATCCGAAAGAAAAAAATTCCCCTCACAATTGAGTGGAGGTCAGAATCAGAGGATTATCATTGCAAGAGCCATCGCCACCAGAGCAAAGCTGATCATTTGTGATGAGCCGGTCTCGGCACTTGATGTCTCCGTACAAGGCCAGATTTTGAATCTTTTGGTGAAACTCAAAAGGGAACTTGGTCTGACATATGTTTTGATTACTCATGACCTTAGTGTCGTCAAACATATGTGCAATCGCATAGCGGTCATGTATCAAGGCGAAATTGTGGAAATCGGTGAAACCGGGAAATTACTTTCAAACCCTACAAATCTGTACACGAAGAAATTGATTTCATCGATACTAGACTAACTGCATAAATGTGATTTAAGTCACGGAAAAAAGAGCTCCATTTTGCTAAAGTAAGCTTATTAAAGCAATTTGGAGGAAATAATGTTCAGTGATGACTATAAATTGGTAATGGAATCAGCAAAATCGAAACAACTTTTTTTAAAGGCGAACCCACTTGGTTTTTTTGTGGCTTCCATCATGGCTGGAATGTTTGTTGGCCTTGGAATCATGCTCATATTTTCCATCGGCGGTCTTTTGGTTGAAGCACCTTTCGCGAAAATTATTATGGGGGCATCTTTTGGTATTGCCCTTAGCTTGGTGATCATGGCTGGATCTGAGCTTTTTACAGGAAACAATTTCATTATGACTGCTGGTTTGCTCGGAAAACGAGTCTCTTGGTCAGCAGTATTGAAGGTTTTTATTCTGAGCTATTTGGGCAATTGGTTAGGATCGATTATTTTGGCAGGACTCTTTTATGGAGCTGGACTCGCTGGTGGACCGGTAGGTGAATTTATTGCCAGCAGCGCTGAGGCTAAAATGAGTATACCTTTTTGGTCGCTGCTCATTAGAGGGATACTGTGTAATATGTTAGTTTGTCTTGCAGTATGGACAAGCTTTAGGATGAAGTCTGAAAGCGGAAAACTTATAATGATTTTTTGGTGTCTGTTTGCATTCATAACCACTGGATATGAACACAGCATCGCAAATATGAGTTTGTTGACTGTCTCATTACTGGCGCCATTTGAAACTGCAGTGTCGCTTGGTGGATACTTCTATAATATTTTAGTGGCTAGTCTAGGCAACATGATCGGCGGAATCGTGGGAATTGGAATTCCTTACTATATCATTTCAAAAAAAGGGTATTAAGTAGTCAGTATGATTTGGAAGGAGAACGGGATGGCAATCAAAAAGGTATCCATTATCGGAATGGGAGCGCTTGGTATTCTCTTTGGTCAGCATTTTACTGAAAAGATGGGAAATCAATCCGTCGCATTTGTTGCAAATGATGGAAGAATAGAAAAATTCAAGCAATCAAAAGTTCATTGCAATGGCAAAGAATGTGACTTCAGAATGGTATCGGACGGGGTAAAAGAAAATCCTGCAGATTTGGTGATTTTTGCAGTGAAATCCACTGCACTAGTAGAAGCACTGGAAACTGCAAAATATCAGATTGGCGATGATACGATCATCATATCGCTTTTGAATGGTATTTCCAGTGAGCAAATTATCGGAGCTAGATTTGGTATGGAAAAAATCATCCACTGTGTTGCACTGGGAATGGATGCTGTCAAAATGGGCAATGATCTCACCTATACCAAAATGGGTAAACTGTGTGTGGGGATTTTACCGGATGAAACCGAGAAATCGGGCATGTTGAATACACTATGCGAATTCTTTGATGAAGTAGGGCTTCCATACACCAAAGAAGACGATATTCTGCATCGTTTATGGAGCAAGTTTATGCTCAATGTCGGTGTGAATCAGGCAGTCATGGTTTATGAAGGTACGTATGAGACGATTCAAAAACCTGGAGAAGCCAGAGAAGTGATGATTGGAGCCATGCTTGAAGTGATGGAACTCGCTCATTATGAGGGGGTGAAGCTTACCATTGATGATCTTAAGGCTTATGTCGATTTAATGGGTACGCTTTCACCGGATGGGATGCCATCCATGCGTCAGGACGGTCTTGCGAAAAGAAAATCCGAAGTGGAATTGTTTTCCGGGACGGTTTTAAAACTCGCGAAAAAACATGGTTTGAAGTTTCCAATCAATACAATGCTTTATGAAAAGATTCATGATATGGAAACAGGCAAGATCGTACAGTCAGGATTTTTTGATGTTTCAGAAATCCATCTGGATGATGTGCTTGAAAAGCTTATGGCACATTCTATACATGAGGATAAGATAATCAGAAGTATATTACAGTATGAAATAGAAAAATCATATACGTTGGATGCCAAAATAAAAATCATCCAGTGTTTTGATCAATTGGATCCCAATTCTGATGTAAAGAAAATCATGACCAAATTTGTCAGAGCAAATGCCAATCATCCCAACAGCAAAGTGAGACGAGAAGCGCGAACATATTTGAATCGTTAAGGATGTTTAAAACCCCTGAATGATGCCGGAGTGGCATACTTCAGGGGTTATTTTGTTACTCATATAATGCCGAAAGGTTATTTTCTTCTGCTAGAGTGGTGACGATAGTGTAGATAATGACCGATGCCAAACTCGACGTGACCTGATCGTGGTCGAAACGCGGAGAGACTTCAGCAATATCAAAACTCATCAATTTCCCTGATTTGATGATGTGCTTGATGAGTTTGAGCACTTTTTCCGGATGCAGGCCTAGAGGTTGTGGCGCACTTACGCCTGGAGCATACGAGGAAGAAATCACATCAGCACATAAGGTGAGATAAATGGCATCATTTTTTTTGATGAAGTGGTCCAGGCGCTCTAGAATGCCCCAAATGTCAGCTCCGTCGATGTCTTTTGCCAGCATATAATCCACGCCCAGCTGGTGGGCAGTTTTGAATAAATCAACCGTATTGCCGCTTTTTTGTATTCCGACACATAAATAGTGGAAAGGGTAATTGTGTTCAAGGGAATAGTCCGCAATCTGTCTGAACATTGTTCCTGAGGAGCCGCCATTTGGATATGGCCTAAGGTCAAAGTGAGCATCGAAATTGATGATGCCAAGCTCACTTTGATTGTTCCTCTTGATCAAGTGATGGTGAAGTCCATGAAAATGACCTAGTGCAACTTCATGACCTCCGCCAAGAACAATTGGAAAGAGCCCGAGTTCAAGAATCAGGTTGATGGCGTTTGATAGAGTAGCTTGTGCGCTTTCCAGATCATCGCCTATTGGATGGATATTGCCAGCATCATAGAGTTTTAGGCCTTGATCAAACGAACAAGGTCTGTTCATAAGTTCTCGCCGTATGCTCTCAGGACTGTTTTCAGCGCCGATACGACCTTTGTTGCGCTTTACACCCACATCGCTGCAAAAACCAAGGAATGCAATTCCGAATTTATGATTCAAGTCTGTTTTTCGAATAGCTCTCAGATCGATGGTTTGTACCCATTGATGCCACCTATAGGCGTCAAAATTGTCTTCACTGTCGATTCGACCTTTCCAATAATCAGATGGAATCGGACTGTATTCTTTCATAGGATCACACTCCTTGACATAAATTAATGATAGTTGAGAACATTATATCAGAGTAGAGTGGTTTTATCGTCTATTTAGAACGAAACTCAAATAATATTATGGTAAAATGGTTTAAGAATCATTATAGAAAAGGGTGACCCATGGAATGGAAACAATGTTCGACCGCTTCTGAAAAGTCGGTTTATTTAAAATTCATAAAAACGCTTTATAAGGATGATCCATTTTATGTGGACTATTCAACACCGATACTCATTGAGATCTTCGCTGAAAAATCACCATTTGCCCGAAATTTGTGGTACGAATCCCATTTGATCATGTACGGTGGTGAACTCGTAGGTGTTTTGACCTATTTGATCCACAAAAATTATATCGATGTGCTTCAGGTCGCATTTTTAGAGTATCAAGATCTCGAAGGATTACCTGAGTTGATTCTTGATCATGCTTATCAGATTGCAAAAGATAAAGGCGTCAAGGAAATCGTGGTTGGCCTTAATGGTCATGTGAATTATGGGCTGGGTTTATCAGTGGAACAATCCCATCGACCAACATTTGGATCTGTTTATACAAAAGCTTATTACAGCAATCATTTCAAGGCACTTGGTCTGGAAGAAACGAAGCTGGTCTCTTTTCAGTATCCCTGGGAATCAAAAGAATTTCCTCTGTCATTGGAAAAGAAGAACAGATTTTACGGAAGGTTCAAATTTCGAATCATGCAAAAAGAGACATTTGATAGTGATATTGAGATTTATACTGCTCTTAACAACAAATGCTTCGGTGAGCATCCATTTTACTTCCCTAGAACAGTTGAAGAAGATCGATTCCTATTCAAGGATTTGAAATTTTTTATGGAAAAAGGCAGCTTGATTTTTGCTGAAGACGATGGAAAACCTATTGGTTTTTTACTTTGGTATCCTGATTGGGGCGAGATTTTGCGAAGTGGTGAAACGCTTTCGGT
>JAWSUW010000046.1:19872-21636 GCA_033549245.1 Bacillota bacterium
GTGATTACCTTCATCAGAAAGATTATTTTCGGTAAAAAAGTGAAGGGATTCAAGATCGTTGAATGGGCGGTTCTCCCCGAATATAGAAGAAAAGGCGTTCCAGTCGGTTTGTTGGCTCATTGTTATGAACTCGTCAAAGAGAGGCAATTCACTAAATGTAAAACGAGCTGGATTGTTGAGGCCAATAAGGATTCAAGTGGATTTGGAGACAAATGGGCCGAGCCTTATGAAAGGTATGCTGTTTACACGTTGAAACTATAAAGAGGACAATAATTATGATGAATCCGTTTCTTGATGAAGAGTTATGGCCTGTACTTGAAAAAACCCACGATGGTGGATGTGAAAGACATGTCACTGGTAGCGCTGTATTCACCACATATTACACCAAACTCAATCTACTGTCTTTTCTGAAGGGAAAGGTTCAAAAAAGAGTAAGGATCATAGGACTTCCACCTTCCATCTCGCTTGGAGGTTTTGAGGTGGAGAACGAACAAGGATTTGATGAGATCCAGGAGTGGTTGACTGACCAAAGCGGACATACACTCGTGATCAATTCAGAGGATCCCCTCGCAGGTGATTTCTCTTGTGTTCCAACTTTGCCCTCGGTGATCATCGAGAACAGGTTTGAGAGTTTTGACTATTATTTGAATGAGCTCAGATCACATTATAGATATAGGGCAATCAAAGCCATGAAAAAATTTGAAGGCATTGTTCAAATGCAAAATGAACATTTTGACAGGGCATTTTATGATCTGTATGACGCTGTATTTCAAAACTCTGATTATCCTCTTGCAAAGAACGATATGATTTTTTTTGAGCAGTTTCCTGGAACAATCGAACAATTTTATGTTGGAGACACCCCCCTTGGATTCTGTCAGTATTATATTGCTGAGGACACACTCTATTTCATGTTTTGTGGAATCAATTATGAACTGCTGAAAACCTATGACACATATTTGAATATGCTTTTGGTCATCATCAGAAGGGGAATAGAGGCTGGTGTCAAGACAATCGATCTTGGTCAAACCACCGAGACCATCAAGCAAAAGCTGGGAGGCACATTGAAGCCATTATATATATGCCATTATCACAAGAATCCGTTGGTTAGAAGTCTCATGAAAAAAGCCATGCCAATTTTGGGTTACACAGCACCAACTATAAAGTATCACGTCTTTAAAAATGAAGGTGACCCATCATGAGTATTTGGAATCTGTATGAAAAGACTTATGAGAAACTTTGGGTCCAGCATATATCGCTTAGACCGACGAGAAAAGCGGTCATCAGAGTGCTCTCCAGACTTAATTTGCCAGAGAACACACTTCTGGATATGAGCTGTGGTACGGGTCAACTGCTTGATGATCTGAAAAAACAATTGCCTGAACTTAAATGTATGGGTGTGGAGCCGTCATTAATGAGACGCACAGCGATTTCCAAAGGTCATATGGTTATAGAAAGCGATGTGGAAAACTTCAAGTCCTCAGAAAAATTTGGATGTATCGTGTGTACTCACGCATTTCCATATTTCTCGGATCAAAGTGATGCCGTTTCTAGATTTTCAGAACATACGCTTCCAGGCGGGTACTTGATCATCGCTCATGCTGAGACCAAAACCATTTATGATGGCTTGATGTTGATGTTTGTGAAACTAACCACTTCAAAAGCGAAATATCCTGCACCTTCGAAGATGATCGAGCTTTTGGAACCTTATTATAAAATATGTGATGTAGTAAAAATCAATGCTTGGTACGTTCCGAGCATCACGAT
>JAWSUW010000047.1:0-21573 GCA_033549245.1 Bacillota bacterium
ATAATTTTTGCATGATTCACCTCGTCTTATAGTCTTCATTTTCCATTATAACAACTCCCGCTGAAAATTCTACCCTTTCTTTCTTAAGTGGGATAAAAATCGATTTACAAAAGCTTTCAAGTTTGGTACTATAGTATATGTTATATGCAAATTCAAAAAGAGGAGCTGTCGATATGAAGAAAACATTGTTAACCCCATCGGCATTAGAGAAATTACAACATGAATATGATGAGCTGATAGAAAAGAGACACCAAATCTCAGACGAAATCAAACGTGCTCGAGGATTTGGGGACTTATCAGAAAATGCTGAATATCATGCTGCTAGGGAGGCACAGTCTCATAATGAAACTGAAATCCTCAAGTTGAAAAGCATTTTGGAATCATATGAGTTGGTAACTGAAACCGGTGATAAGAATACAATCAACATCAATTCAAAAATTAAGATTCTTGATATTGAATCCAAAGATGAAGAAATCATGCAAATTGTCACAAGTATTGAATCTGATCCACTGAACAACAAGATTTCAAACGAATCCCCTATGGGTAGCGCACTGATGGGCAAAAAAAAGGGTGATAAGGTAGATGTCATCTCACCAAATGGTGTCATTAAATTGAAAGTAATTGAATTATTATAATCAAAAACCAAGCCGGTTGGCTTGGTTTTTTTTATAATGAGTTATGCAATTGCTTTCTTCTTTTTCCCAAAGACTTTATATAAGATATAAGTTCCTATCAAATAGCACAGGATCGTAAAGTAATACGGCGTATTATAACTGTACTTGAACATAAGATAGCCACCAATATAAATTCCAACTGAACGAAACAGGTTGTTGATCAGAGAAATCATACTACTCATAAATGTTCTCGTATCATCATCTGTTATTTCCATAGCCATACTTCTCAGAATCGGGTTCGCCATGTTCATGAGCGATGACCTGAAAAAGAATGAAACGGTTATGATGAATATACCTTGAGGAAACGATATGGAGATCAAAAACGGTATGGATAAGAGCTGACAGGCTATGACCGTATTGACCGGACCCATGCGTTTAGCGAGTGGTGGCACAATCAGTCCACCGATTACCGTACCCACTTGACTTATGGCCATAATTGTCCCCACAACACCATCAGACGCATCAAGAGTATATTTAAGATACATACTGAAAAACGGGACGATCATCCCCGCTCCAAGCCCTACCAATCCAACTTGGGAGAGGTATTTTAAAGTATCTCCTTTCAATAAACGCTTGTAGCCCGACATAACATTGCCCAGTGCCTTGATCACAGACTCACTTCGATTTGAGGTCGTCATCTGCAATCCTTTAAATTTAAAAGCAATAACAATTGGAATGGCAACTAAAACAGTTGATCCATTGAGAACAATCAACTTACCTAAATCCGACCCATATCTACCTGAAAGATATTCAGACAAATGACCCAAAACCATACTTCCAAAAACAAAAGCTATGTTCTGAAAAACAAACGCCAAACTAAAAGCTGTCACCCGATGTTCATCTGGCGTATTTTCGTAAATTATCGGAGCTTGAAGTACCATAACTGTAGCGTTGCCAATTCCAAAAACGATTGCAAACAATTCCATTGTAAAGTTCCATTGCACATTTAGAATCATAAAGCTACTGAACATCATGATCACAAGACCGAGAATAAGAGTTTTCTTCTTGTTAAGTCGATCAGAAACGATAGCAACAGGTACTGCCCCAAGTGCTATGCCAATGGTTTGTAACGATAGAATCCTTCCAACGAATTCTTCAGTATATCCAATTTCTTTCATATATATTCCAAACAAAACATTGTATGCCGCAGTAATAATTGTCGCAAACAAAATAATCCCCAAATACAGATACATATTCGAAGAAATGTCTTTAAAAAAGTTTTTATAATCGTCAACTATCGCTCTCATATCATCACCAAAACCAATTATAACATATATTTCGAATTTCGAAATATGTTTTTACGAAATTCGAAATATTATTTTTTTAGACATTGCTTGAGTGGAATTTTTGAGCTATACTGTTTATGAAAAAGGAGGTCACATATGGCATGTATGTATCCCTCATCAAGTAAGGCACCTGAAATTCTTTACCCTTACATTATGGATGAGATGAAAAAACTTTTAAGTGAAGAAAGCAATTGGATTGCAAATGCAGCCAACGCCGCATCTACTCTAGGCTTTCTACTACATGATTTAAACTGGGCAGGCTTTTACCTCTATAATGGAGAAGAACTCGTCTTAGGCCCATTTTGGGGCAAACCTGCAGTCACACGTATTCCCATGGGAAAAGGCGTTTGCGGGACAAGTGCAGAAAGCAGAACCACCATCGTAGTTCCAGATGTACACCAATATCCTGGTCATATCGCATGTGATCTTTTTTCCAATAGTGAAATTGTTATTCCACTTGTGAAAAATGACAAATTGATCGGAGTTCTTGATATTGACAGTCCTGAGATAGACCGTTTCAAACCTGTCGATGTCACATATTTGGAAAGTATCGCAAAACTTATAATGGAACATATTGATTTCATTTAAGAAAAGCCAAGAGTGCTCGCACTCTTGGCTTTCGCGTAGTTAAGTTTCCGGAGGAAACTTATTAGCGTCTCAGTATAATTCAGAAAACACTAGTGCGAGCACTCTTGCCTTTTTAATAATTTCTATCCAACATATGTCTTGCTACTGCTTCCAGTGCATTTTTCGCCACACTTTCAGGCAACTTCGAAATGCGTTTGAAAGCTTTTTTTGTATATTTCTTCGCTATAATTCTCGAATACTCAATTCCTTTGTCTAGGTTGATTCCTTCAAGAAGTTCCTCAGCATCGCTGAAATCTTCGATGTTCAATTTCTGATCTTCCAGTGCCAATATTACAGGCAATGTAAAATAGCCCTTCTTCAAATCATTCTTAATGGATTTTCCAACGTTTGAATGATCTTCTGAAAAGTCCAGGATATCGTCGATGATTTGAAATGCGATTCCGAGTTCATACCCTATTCTGCCCAATTGGTTGGACAACTTGTCGTCACATTTGCTTTCTGATGCCCCAACGTACAGACTGATTGCAAAAAGTGCAGCTGTTTTTCCAGAGACAATTCTCAAATAGTTTTTGAAAGTCATTGTCTTGAATCGACTTTGATATTGTAAAAGCTCCGCTTCACAAATACGCTCTATGCCTTTAGCCAGTCTCTCTATGTGTGAAGCTTCATATTCTTTGGCATTGAGTATGGAAAGTGACTTTGCAAGTAGAAAGTCACCTGCGTAGACAGCCATATCCTTGCCATATTTACTTTGAACGCTTTCACGATGTCTTCTTAGCTTGGAATCATCCACAATATCATCATGAATCAATGTCGCCATATGAAGCATCTCTATAGATGCAGCCAAATTCACCATCTTACCGGAAGTATACTCTCCAAAATGACCTGCTAGAAGGACAAAAAGTGGTCTGAGCATTTTACCGTTCAAATCCAGTACATCTTCAATGATATCACGCACACCGTGGTATTTTGTACGTGTGTGCTTCAAGATGGCACTACGCACAATCTTGATTTCTGAATCCATTTCATTCTGTAATGAAGGATCCATTGAATTTATTTTTAAGATAATTGACATTCTTTTCTCCAATACATGAACCTGATGTTCACTTTCTGAAGTTGATCCTTTCCAAATAATTGATAAGAAATCTTGCAACAAATCCAACAAAAATACCTGTCGGGATGGCAATAATCAACAAAATGGGCAAATAGGTGATAATGAGAAAACTATTGATCACAAAGGCGGCTACAATTAGTTGTCCGATATTGTGTGCTATAGCTCCTGTAATACTTACACCAACCAAACTTACTTCATTTCTAAAAACCTTCACAATGGAAGCCATCACCAGCAAGCTGAGAACACCTCCAGATAGACTGTATAGAAAACTAGAAAGTGAACCAAAAGTCGTCGCAGTCAAAATGATTCTAAGTAGAACCACAGCGGCCGCTTCTTTAAAAGTCAACATATAAACCGCAGTTACAGTAATTATATTTGCTAGACCGAGTTTTGCCCCTGGTGCGATAAAAGGCACAGGTATCATTCTTTCTATGAAAGACAATATCATAGCCTGAGCAACCAGAACCGATATGAATACCAGTCTTCGCGTTTTTACAGATGTGTTTTTTTCACTCATATTTTACTCCGCTACTCCGTCGAGTTCAAACTCACCCGACTTTGCATATATTTCAACTGTCAATTGATGTGGCAGACAAACAATGATTTCACCATTCTTTGAAATAGATTGTGTCTTTACACAGATCTGATCTCTGCAATTGGCTTCTTCAACAGTCACTATCCCATCTTTGATGATGATCGTATTGGTCTCATCCGCATCCTCATCCACAAAAACAAAAACTTCATCTGTGTTTTCATTGAATGGAAAGACTTTAATTTCTTGACCTTCATGCCTTATTATAACCTGCATGTCATCCGAAGATTTGTTTTGATACCAGTTGATTGCTACAAAGGATAATAAACTCAGAATCAAAACCACACCAATTAGTATAACGTCATTTTTTTTCATTTTAACAACCTTTTTCTAAATCATTTAAAAATCGTACCTGCTTTGGCAGGTACGATTTCGCGTTAGTTAGTGAAAGTATAAGTACGATTTTTGAGCAAATTTTGTATTTTTCCACCATTTTTTGAGAACAGGCATCACATAGTAGTCGAGTCCAAATGTAGTGCCAGCACCACTGATGAGTGCTATTCCACCAAAGAAGTACCATAAGATGGATGCATCAGACATACCCGTGAGAGTGATTCCAACTGTCAAACCAACGGTAACAACCGCTGAAATGAATGTGAACAAACCAGCAATGAGTGCAAGTCCGAACAAGATCTCTGCAAGAACAATTCCTGTTTGGAAGAATACAGCATTCGGCGCGATGATATTATCAATCCCCCATTGTACGACACTAGGTACATTTTCTATCAAAGGCTTCATTGCTTCAGCGCCTGGCTCTACCCATTCAGATGCTGCTGATACTGCATCTGAAGCATACATTTTCGCTTCTGACATCCAACCCTCATCAATTTTCTTGATCCCTTCAATCAACCACATTACTCCAAGGAAAATTCTGAGTGGTACCAACCAGAAGTTTGGTGTTGATTTTGCGAAATGACCACCAAGGAATGAACGATTGTTTTTCACGTGGAAGAACTCATGTCTCCAGTATTCAAATAATTGAGCCACTCCACTGACAGTGAATAAATAGTAGAAGTTGACCATGTGCTTAACGAGAACAGCAAGCCATCCATTAAACTTTAAACCATTATTATCGGATACAGCATATCTCGATCCGATTGAAACCATGAAACCATGGTAATTTTGCATATGCTTATGCATTTCTGTTTTATTGATCAAAGCACCAATGTTTTCAGCTGCTGTATGACCTGATTGCTCTGCTGCTTCAACGATTTGTGGCAATGGACCGTCTTGATCTTCATAATGAACGTTGTCGCCTGCGAGGAATACATTCTCATGTTGCAAAGACTGCATAAATTCGTTGACTACAACTCTTCCGGCACGACCAGCATCGAGACCTAATTTACCGACAAAGTTATTGACTTTGATTCCGGCTCCCCAAATAAGAGTTTTAGTCTTGATCTCAGTTCCGTCTTTCAATACAAATCCGTCTTCTGTAGCTTTGACAAGAGCTGCATTCTTAAGCAACTCTACGCCTAATTTTTTATATCTGTTTTCTACTTTTGTGATTTGTTTTTCATCTTTGAGTGTGTTGAGGATTCTTGGTGCTGCTTCAATATTGTAGATTGTGACTTCTTTCTTGTCGATGCCGTATTTCTCACTCAAGTGATTTTTAGCTTCGCCAAGTTCTCCAACCATTTCAACACCAGTGAAGCCGCCACCTACAACTGCAAATGTCAAAAGTTGCTTTCTTTTTTCTTCATTCTCTTCGATAGCCGCAAGAGCAAACATATTTTCCACATGTTCACGGATTTTAATGGCATCTTCGTAAGACCAAAGTGTGAATGCATGCTCATCAATACCTTCAATTCCGAATGAATTGGAATCAGAACCACATGCGATCAATAAATAATCATAAGCATATGTTCTGTTATCTGACTTCAATTCACGCTTTTCGAAATCTACTCCATTGATTGAGTCTGTTACAACTTTAACTTTTCTTCCCTTAAAAATAGTTCTAAGGTCAATTTTAATCGCATCAGGCTCTGTCCTGTGACCGGCTACTTCGTGAAGCTCAGTCATTAATGTGTGGTAAGTTTTACGATCAATCAGTGTAATCTCTACAGAATCATCATTCTTGAAGATTTTGTGAAGGCTTTTACCAGCCTTGACGCCAGCATAACCGCCGCCGAGAATTACAATTTTCTTCTTTTCAGACATATAATCCCTCATTTCTATTAATTTCTATATAATTCCTCTACACCATTATAACAAATAATTCGGAAATGAAAATAAAAAATTACTAATTATCGGTGAATTTTTGACAATTCATTATCAATTGCTTCAAAAGCCTCATTTATAGTGATTTCTTTCTTCTCGCCATCAACTCTAAGAGAGAACTCCACCAAGCCTTGATCAATGGCCTTACCTACTGTGATTCGTAGTGGAATTCCTATGAGGTCTGCATCTGTGAATTTGACACCGGCACGTTCATTCCTATCATCAATCAACACTTCAACGCCCTTTTTCAGTAACTCTTCATAAATCTTTTCTGAAGCTTCCACTTGAGCTTCGACTTTAGTGTTGATAATTGTGACCACTACTTGGTAAGGAGCAACAGAAAGAGGCCAGATGATCCCTTTATCATCAAAACATTGTTCCACGACAGCAGCAACACATCTCGAAATTCCAATGCCATATGAGCCCATGATGAAATGCTTAGCCTTTCCATCTTTATCCAGAAAAGTGGCATTCATCGATTTTGAGTATTTATCTCCAAGCTGGAATATATTACCGACTTCAGTACCTTGATCAATTGCCAGTGGCATTCCACATGAAGGACATGCATCTCCAGCTTCGACAAGAATAAGATCTTCTGACACTGAAATATCGTCCTCATTCAAGTTGACGTTTTTATAATGGTAATCTTTGATATTTGCTCCACTGATGCCATTCTTTATATTGAAAACGCGACGATCCGCTATGATTTCAACACTTTCTTTGAGTCCGAATGGTCCTGCAAAACCCATTATGGACCCGGTCATTCCGTATATCTCGTCTTCCGCGAGCATCATCAAATTTTCTTCAGGAACTCCGACATGCTTTGAAAGCTTGATCAAACTAAGTGCTCGGTCACCTGGAATCAAAACAGCAAATACTCTGCTGTCATCCTCCGCTTTGACAAGCAATGTTTTTATGAATCGGTCACCTTTCATAGAAAAGAAATTTTCCAATTCTTCTATTGTACGAATATCCACAGTTAGAACTTTTTCCATTTCAGCTATTGATTCTTCCGACACTTTTTGTGTGAAGTTTGATGCGGCAACTTCATCTGTCGCAGCATAATCACAGTGATCGCAATAAGCTATGGTACTTTCACCATTAGGAGTTATTGCAATGAACTCATGTGAAACTTGTCCACCCATATTGCCTGAATCGCCTTGAACCACCTTATATTTAAAGCCCAGTCTGTCAAAAGCGCTTTCATACGCTCTCCACATGTTATCATATGATTTTTCAAGACCTTCCTGATCCACATCAAAAGTATAGGCATCTTTCATGATAAATTCTCTTGCTCTTACCAAACCGAATCTCGGTCTTCTCTCATCCCTATATTTGGTTTGGATCTGATAGAGATTGAGAGGCAATTGTTTATAAGATTTAAGCTCATTGTTGATCATGAATGTGAAGTATTCTTCGTGAGTTGGTCCAAGGCAGAACTCGCGATCATGTCTGTCT
This sequence comes from Bacillota bacterium, assembly GCA_033549245.1. GTDB lineage: Bacteria > Bacillota > Clostridia > Peptostreptococcales > Acidaminobacteraceae > Fusibacter_D. The sequence continues at coordinate 7,933 of JAWSUW010000047.1, forward strand.
TTCAATTTAAACATCTCCGGTCCGAAATTCTCCCATCTCCCGCTCTCTTCCCAGATTTCCCTAGGCTGAATGGCAGACATCAAGACTTCTTGAGCACCATATCGATCCATTTCTTCCCTAACAATACGTTCCACTTTCTTCATCACCCTAAAACCAAGTGGAAGAAAAGAGTAGACACCTGATACCAATTTTCTGATCATACCTGCCCTTAAAAGAAGTTGAGCGCTGATTATATCCGCATCATTCGGCACTTCTCTTAATGTAGGCATGTATAAATTTGACATTCTCATACTATACACCTCTTAATTTATTTTGGCTCCAAAATCCAACTAGAAATTCTAAAAATTCTAAATTGCTGTAAAAGTGATTGTGTACATAAGTTGCAATAGTATTGCCCAAACTATAACCACAATCCCAAAATTGCCCATCTTTTTCAACAGATATTTTAGTGTGAATATTCTTCTTTGGCACAAAAATGGACTTGTGAAACTCATGCCCTCTATAGGACAATTCACCCCATTCTGTGTCAAGGACAGCTTCAACATGTCCAAAATGTTGCAATCTCGATGTCATTTGAACTTCAGCCTCAAAGAAACCAACCATAGAGTTTCTCTCGCCATTCAAACCCACTATGTCATCAGCCAAATACATCAAACCTCCGCATTCAGCATAAACAGGTAATCCAGAAACTATTTTTCTTTTAATGTCACCTCTAAACGATTCATTTGATTCAAGTCGATCTGCAAATACTTCCGGGTATCCTCCGCCAATGTATAGTGCGTCACAACCATCTGGTAAAAATTGATCGTTGATTGGTGAGAACGGTACCAAATCGATTCCTAAATACTTAAGCAGCTCAATATTGTGATCATAATAAAAAGAAAAAGCTTCATCCATTGCAATACCAAGCTTAAGACCATTTTGAACTTCTAATCGGTTTTGAATTTTATTCAATCTTTCTAAATCATACACTTCCGGTGAAAAATCGTCAAGTTGATTGGTTACTTTTAAGCAATCATCAATTATTTTTTGAATATTCACAGTAGTTTCAATACTTTCCCCAATATCATCAATTTTTTGATCCAAATCCGATATCTCATCTGCTTGCATAAGTCCTAGATGCCTACTCTTTATTTCAAAGGCTCTATTATGTTCCAAATATCCATAACATTCAATAGATGTGTGACTTTCAACAGCATCTTTCAATAATTTATAGTGCTTATGAGAACTTATATTGTTGAAAATGACACCTCTAATTTTTGTGGGGGTCTTAAATTCCATAAGTCCTTTTAGCAAGGCGGCCGCTGTAAGTGCCATATGACTCGCATCCATCATGATAATCACAGATGCATCCAGCAAATCAGCCAGATGTGAACTGCTGCCAAAATCGGTATTGCTGGAGTGACCGTCATAATATCCCATCACACCTTCAATAATAGGAATATCCCCTTTTTTTATGGAACCATGGTAGAGAAACTTTACGGTCTCATCCTTTAAGATCCATAATGGCAGATTGTAAGATTGATCATTAAGGACATGCCTGTGAAACATGGGATCGATATAATCCGGACCCGTTTTAAAGGCTCTAACATTGTATCCCTTTTTCTTTAGAATATGCATCAACCCCATTGTAAAGGTAGTTTTTCCTGAACCACTTGATACGCCAGCGATCATAATGCCACTCATATTTACCCCCTCATCGACCCTATTAATAGGAAGATACATTGGCTCACCTCAATCACAAGTCCAATGGTATCTCCAGTCATTCCACCAATTTTGTTGTAGGTCCACTTTGCCATGGCTATGGTGAACATCAATACCATGAGACTTGCCATTAGTCCCAATGTCCCCAAAATCAAATAAGAAAGTACAACCATTATCAATGAATATATCAAGGCATTCCAAATGCCTATTCCTTCAATGAATAGTTTACCCATCCCACCTTCACCTCTGGCATATTTACTGACTCCTGCAGCTAAAAATCCGTTGACTTTCCCAACAAATGGCATTAAGAACAACCACCTGTAATCCACGATTTGAACAGTGGTATAAAGAATCAAAAAATATAGGATCAAACCAATAGCACCGAATGTGCCAATTCTTGAATCTTTCATAATCTCAAGAATTCTTTTTTGATCACGATTGCTGAGTAAGCCATCCAAGCTGTCAGTCAGACCATCAATGTGTATCGCACCTGTAATCATCAAATAAAGAATGATGATTACAATCGCCTCAATCGGTTTTATGCTTATATTCAAGAATTTAGGTACAACGAGAAAAATTCCCACAACAAAACCAGTCAATGGGAATAAAATTATACCTTTATTAAATCGTTCATTACTGTATTCCACATGATTCCCAACTGGAATTCGTGTGAAAAATGATAGCATTAAAAGAAAAGAACTCATAGACACCTCATTTGATTTTCATTTGAATTCCAGATACAACAAAGTAAACTTCGCCTACAACACTTGCAATCCTTTGATTGATTCTTCCAGCAATATCCCTAAAGTAATTTCCCAGTTTATAGGGTGGCACAAGCCCCAGCCCAACTTCATTGGAAACCAGAATGTACTTTTTACCAGAAGCTTCTAGTTCATCCAATAAAACATCAATTTGATTCACTATTCTATTTTCTATATTGTCCAGTTCCTCGTGAGTAATCTGATCATAATCACAGGCTTCATCCAGCATCAAATTTGTGATCATTACTGTGATGCAATCCAGTAAAATGACATCCGCTCCAATAAATTCATCAAAATCGCGAAGTCCTTCAAAACCTCTATATTTTTCAACCGTTTTCCATTCGGATGGTCTGTTTTTCTGATGCTTTTTTATTCGATCTCTCATGCCATCATCAAACGGGATTGCCGTGGCAATGTAAAGAACTTTATGTGTAAGTGACTTTGCCAAAGATTCTGCAAAAGTGCTTTTCCCACTTCTCGCTCCACCCAGTATCAAAACTCCTTTGTTCACGTTTGCCTCCTAACCCGGAATAATCATTGGATAGGAATAACTCATTATGAGTTCAACGTCCAATTCATAAACATTCATTATATTTTCAATTGTAATCACATCTTCTGGTTTACCATATTTGATGATTGCTCCGTCTTTCATAAGTACGATATAATCAGAAAATCTGGATGCCAAGTTTATGTCATGTAATGTTGTCACAATCGTCAACTGTTTCTCTTGATTAAGTCTTTTACATAACTTCAATATTTCAACTTGATATTTAATGTCCAAATGTGAAATAGGTTCATCGAGCATCAAAATGTCTGTTTCTTGTGTCAATGCTCTAGCTATCATGACCCTCTGTCTTTCTCCTCCACTGATGGCCTTGATGCTTTTATGTCTCAAATGTTCAGTGGAAGTTTTTCTCATTGCCTCATCAGCAATTTTATAATCATTGGCACTCTCGTTTTGAAAGTGTTTCAAATAAGGATATCTCCCCATCAGAACAACTTCTTCAACACTGAATTCAAAATCATGCTCAGCACTTTGATGCACCACCGCCACTTTTTTTGCCAGCTCCTTATAACTATATCTATCAATCGATTGATCAAGAACATCAATCTTTCCTTCATGAGGTTCAAGTATATTACACATATTTTTGAGGAGCGTAGTCTTCCCGGAACCATTTGGACCTAAAATGCTCACCAACTGACCGGTTCCAATATTCAAGTTTATGGTCCTAAGCACATCCTCCATATCATATCTGAAACTGATGTCTTTAACCTTAAGTGCTGACATAACGCCTCCTAAACCAATTTTCGCTTGTTTTTATAAAGCAGATAGAAAAAAAATGGTCCACCAAAAATGGATGTGATGATTCCAACCGGTATCTCCATATTTGGAACAATACTTCGGGCTAAAGTATCACAGCCCATTAAAAAAAGTGCACCACCAATGAAAGAAGTAGGAATCAATATTTTATGATTTGCTCCAAAAATCATTCTAAGCAAGTGCGGTATTATCAAACCCACAAAACCGATAATTCCACTTACCGAAACGGCAAATGCAGCTAAAAACGAAGCAATGATCAATGTCTGTTTTTTTAATTTTTGAACATCTACGCCTAAGTTTTGTGCTTCATCTTCTCCAAGTGCCAGAGCATTGAGAGCACTTGTCCGTGAAATAAGATACAAGATACCTAGAACAGATGGAATCGCTATCATCCTCACTTGGTCCCATGAAGCAGCATTAAAGCTGCCCATGGTCCAAGTGACTATTTTGTCGATATCGTTTTGATATAAAATCATAATCAAGGAAATCAAGGAGGATAGAAATGCATTCATGACTATACCTGCGAGTAAGATTCCAGTCGTGGATACCTTACTCCCGAACTTTGCCATATTATACACAATGAACACCGTAGCCAAAGCCCCTACAAAAGCCATTCCAGAAATCATACTCAGTCCCGCAAAACTCACACCAAAGCCAAACACAATGCCTAGAGTGGCACCAAATGCTGCACCTGATGATATTCCCATCACGTAGGGGTCTGCCATCGGATTCTTGAATATGGCTTGAAATGCAACTCCAATAATCGCCAGTATCCCACCGACTATTGAAGAAAGTAGAATTCTTGGAAATCTGACATTTATTATGATGAATGCATGCGACGGTTTGATCGGTTCATCGACACTCGCCCCCAGCTCCATCATCACTCCCTTTGCTATATGCGAAACAGGAATTTTTACTGATCCTTGGGTCAATGAAATGATTCCAGTAATCAAGAGTGCTGAGATCAATATGACAATAACCGTTTTTTTATGAGTAACACCTTTTTTGTTCACTCGTCAACTCCACTATCAATAATTCAACATATATTTGTATTTTGGGTATAGGGTTTCAATAACGATTTTCATCCCTCCATCAATAACTCTAGGACCCGGAATTGAAAATAGATTTGTATCAACTAATATGAACTTGACATTTTTCAGTGCGCTAAGGGCCTTATAATTGTCACTCCCCATCATAGTGTCATAGTGATACTGTTCTCCCAAGATGAACTCTGGATTGTGGTCTAAAAGTTTTTCAAGACTGTAAGCCCATTTATCAGTATCTGCAGCAACATTGATTCCACCGGCACCCGATAAGACCTCGTGGATGAAAGTCTGATTTCCTGCACTATATTCTTTATTTCCAGTAGCAACAACATAGTAGAGAGTCTTAAGTTCATCATCTGGTATGGCTTTTACAATATTATTGATTCTTTGTTCTTTAGCTTTTAATGTGGAAACAAGTGCTCTTGCTGGGTAATTTTGATCTGTGATCAAACCCAATTGTTCAATTAGAGTATAGATCTCATCGATTTTCTCTGGTGATTTTTGTGTGACAGTTGATATACCAGCCTGAGCAAATGTTTTCATGGCATCTTCATTCATATGAGTCGCAGCGATCACTGCATCAGGCGCCAAATCCAAAATCCCTTCCAAATCTGGTTCATATAGCGAACCTACAGTTTGGATTTTTGAAGTTGCTTCAGGATATTTACAGTAGATTGTACGGCCCACTACTTTAGATTCCGCACCTATAGCGAACAAAATTTCTGTGATTGATGGTGCAAGAGATACTATACTTTCAACTGACTTGTTAAATGTATATGATATTCCGTTATCTTCAATAGCCAGTGGAAAAGCGATTTCATCTCGCGTACTTAATGTGATTTGCCTCGTCTTTACATTGTATCCAACTTCATAATTCAGAGATTCAAATATAAATCTCATCGGAATATACGTCTTCCCATTACGCTGAAAAGTTTTGGAGTCCATAGTCATTTCCACTCCGTTGACTTTTACGCGATTGCTTAGATTGTAAAATTCAAATATAACATTTGAATTTCTTAAAATAATTCTTCCATCTTTCAAATCTGTAATTAATCCATAATTTTTCATGGTTTCAGCAGTCACAAAAGTACGATCGTTGATTATTGTAGTCTCGATTTGTTTGGTCTGTCCATCTACATTGACTGACGCCCCGAATCCAAAAGAGGAAAATAGTACAACCATAGTTGTGATTATTATTAAAACACGAGTTTTTTTCATTTTAATGCCTCCATTATTAGTTTTATGAGTTTAATGTTGTCTTCTCTTTTTCTAAGTGCGATTCTAAAATATCGTTGATCCAGACCTTCAAAATCTTCACATGGTCTGATGTATGCACCGCCATCAATGATAGATGACATGAACTCTTTCGGTGAACCTATATCAAGTCTGAAAAGAATGAAATTTGCAGTACTATCAAATACAGTTAACTGATCAATTGCATTCAGTTTCGACAGCATAAAGCGAAGTTCTCCATGACACCAAGTTCTTAAATCATCAAGATAATTATTTTGCCTAAGTAAGAATGGAATACATGCAAGTGCAAAGGCATTTATGCTCCATGGTTCTTTTAGTTTGTTCATTGCAGCTATAATCTTTCTTGATCCTATGGCATATCCTGTTCTTATACCTGGAATCATAAAATTCTTTGTCATGGACCTTATGACTAAAATTGAATGACTCTTCATCAAAGCATTTAGCCTGTCCCTATGTTGATCAAATCGATAATCTGACACAAAATCCATGAAGCTTTCATCAATCATCAACTTCATTTTTTTATTTTGCACACCGAGTAAGATGTACTCAATAGTATCCATATCTATGAAAGTGCCTGTCGGATTATTGGGATTGCATAACACCAACAGATCTGAATTCGTTCCGATAAGATGCTGAACCAACTCATCTTTATCCAATTTGAAGTCATTTTCAGGTTTTAAGTGATAGTGCCTTACATCAACATTGTTTTGAACCAAAGCGCGTTCATATTCTGTAAAGGTCGGTTGGATGATCGTCGCAATTTTGATGTCCACTGCCCTTGACATCAAATAAATGAGCTCAGTGGCTCCATTGCCGAGTACAATTTGATCCAACTTTGTGTCATTATACCTAGTAATCGCATTTTTTGAAGCCAGTCCATCGATATCAGGGTATTTTCTCATTTGCAAAAGAGCCTCTTTGATTACTTCTTCAAAGCCCTCCGGATATTCAAGCTCTGGAATATTCACACTGAAATCGATCACATTATCTCGGTGAAACTGTCCGCCATGAAAATTCACATTCCACCTCCAAACATCAAGTTTATTGTAAATGCTGATATGAGTAACAAGATTTCTGATAGATACATGATTTTGATTGCGTCATTAATGTGACCTGAGTTCAATTCATTGACTTTACTGCCGATAGTCGGTTTGGATACGAGCACACCGAAGTATGTATTGTCTCCTCCAAGCTGCAGTCCCAAAAGTCCTGCAACAGCAGATTCTGGATGTCCTGAATTTGGACTCTTGTGGTTTTTTCTGTCCTTTATGAATGTCCGGACTCCTCGATTAAAATCAAAATTTAGAATTGCACCTGAGATCAACATCAATATTGAACCTATCCTTGCAGGTATGAAATTCAGCAAATCATCCATTTTTGCTGAAGCAAACCCGATTTCCTTAAAGGGTGGTTGATGGTAACCTACCATGGAATCCAATGTATTGACAGTTTTATAAATCAATACAAAAGTGAGTCCATGACCGAAGAACGATCCCAATATCATATAAATTAGTGGTGCAAGGATTCCATCCACAGTATTTTCTGAGATGGTTTCGACCATACCTCGGATCACATCTTTTTCATTGCAATTCTCAGTGTCTCTTCCCACTAGATAGGCAAAGTTTTTTCTCGAAGATTCCAAATTGCCCTCATCAATGCATTTTTTCACTTTGTGTCCCTCATCGCTTAAACATCTTGCTGCAAGAAGAGCGTATAACATGTAGATCTCTATGACTTTAAAAAAAGTCGGATGGATTATAAGTTTTATCAGCAAAAGCAATGAGACATTCACTGCGATCACAGTAAAAAGCAAAATGAATCCTCCAGCGTATAAATTTGTTAAGAATTTACGCACCAGACTTTCCACTTTTCGAATAATCCATCCTATGAACCTAATTGGATGCGGCCAATCAGGAGGATCACCAAGTAACCAATCGATACCTACCGCTGCAATGATTTCAATCATGGCGTCTGTCTCGATTCAGACAATATTTTTTCTATAGCATTCCAATCCAAGAATTTTTCAACATGCTCTGCCAAGTTGTCATATGCTTTATCCTTTTGAATTTCGAAAGACTGAAGGTCAGCAATCTCATCCAGTCCCTTTCTTTTTCTAAGAGCATTGATCAATTCATTTCTGAAAGTATCATTGTCAAATATGCCATGGAAGTATGTTCCCATCACAAGGCCCTCACCAGCTGTGTAACCGTCAACTTGACCATTTTCATGGAGTAATCCGATAGGAAGTTCCTGAGATGTACATTCAGTCCTTCCCATGTGTATCTCATAGCCCTTTATTATGGGATCCTCCAGATGTATGCCTAAAAAATTCGATTGCCAGATTCCCTTACTGTTTGTTGTTATTTTATCCTTGGCAATAATCGTATTCACTTTTAAAATTCCAAGTCCATTGACCGATTTAATTCCAGATTCAATTTCAAATGGATCACTGATCCTCTCGCCCAACATTTGATATCCACCACAAATCCCAATGATTGGGACTTCATTCCTGTGCGCCTTGTAGATGGCTTGATCTAAGTGAGAATCATGTATGAATTGCATATCATACAGTGTGTTTTTGCTTCCTGGTATGACAATCAAATCGCAATTTTTAAGATCACTTGGTTTTTCAATATAAGTTACAGAAACAGTTTCCTCATTGTCAAAACAAGTAAAGTCAGATAGATTCGATAGATAAGGCAATCTAATCACTCCAATACAAATATCCCCTGAGTCCACCTTGTCATATCTTTCCGTCACACTGTCTTCATCATCAATATTCAAATCTTTTATAAAAGGAATCACGCCCAAACATGGAATTCCAATTTTGTCTTCGAGCATTTTCACACCTGGCATCAGTAATTCTACATCACCTCGAAATTTGTTGATTAAAAACCCCTTGATTCTTTTTTGCTCATCGGGCTCAAGCAATAAATAGGTCCCATAAAGAGAGGCGAAAACACCACCTTTGTCAACATCTCCTATCAAAATTACATCTGTGTCCACAATTTCAGCCAATCCCATGTTTACTATATCCCGATCTCTGAGATTGATTTCAGCTGGTGAACCAGCCCCTTCAATCACGATCACATCATGTCTTTCTTCCAAATTCTTAAAAGATCTTGAGATTTCAGGAATCAAATCATTTTTCAGTGTGAAATAATCATATGCCTTGAAATTTCCAAATACTTTTCCATTCAGAATCACTTGGCTTCCAACATCACTAGTCGGCTTAAGTAGAATCGGATTCATATTCACCGTCGGTCGTACTCTGGAAGCTTCAGCTTGAACAGCTTGAGCTCTGCCGATTTCATCTCCATCACTCGTAATATAAGAGTTAAGTGCCATGTTTTGAGATTTGAATGGTGCGACATTTACACCTTTGTTATTCAAAATTCTGCACACTGAGGTCACGATGATGCTTTTGCCCACTGATGATCCGGTTCCTTGAAACATTATTTTTTTCGACATAATCCCCCCATGTAAAATACAAATAAAAAAGCACACGCGAAAAAGCGTGTGCTGATTAATAGAATTCTAACCAATTCACCCGACTTCCCTCCGAAGTAGATCCAAACAACAAAAATCAAGGCAGGTTTCCTGGCTCATAGATCATCTTACTTTCCTTTCCTTCCCGATTTCTCAGTGGTTATAAAGGATTTCATCACTAATTACAGTAGCGGGGGCTGCAGAGGATTTTAACCTCTTTCCCTCTTAGCTTAAAGCTAAGCACCTTAATTCGTATTCAATTTTCTATTTAAGTATAAACATGTGTTAGAATTTTGTCAACACTTGACAATGATATAATCTAAGACTTCTTTGGCATGATCTTTAGCCTTTACATTTCTGAATACTTGCTTGAGCACGAGTCCCTCCATGTAAATAAACGTTGATCTTTCAGTACCCTTGACCAATTTTCCATACATTTTTTTCTCTTTTATCACATCAAACCATTCCAATAAAACTTTATCAACATCGCTGATCAAATGATATGGCAAATTATTTTTTTCTCGGAATTTTTCATGGCTCTTGAGTGTATCTTTGCTCACACCGTAAATATGAAAACCCTGCTCGCGAAATTCATCATATAGTTCGGCAAAGCCCAAAGCTTCAAGTGTGCATGCGGAAGTATTGTCTTTAGGATAAAAGTATAGTACAAAATTTTCTTTTTTAAGTCGTTCCAATGTCATTTTTGTACCATCAGTCATTTCTAGACTGAACTCGTCTTTGAAATAATTCATATCCATAATACCTCCGAAATTGATTTGTAAATATTGTATACCCTATTTATACAAATACTTTTCAAATTTTCCATCGATATCGATAATATATTTCAAGTATTCAAACACTTCGTTATAAAATGAGTCTGAAACTCGTTTTGACCAACTGCATAGATCCAGTCCCATTCTGAAAAGATTAAATCTGAACTCATTATTGAAAGAACTGTCAACATCCATATACTGAATGTAGCCATCAAAAAAAGGCCTTATCAATTCAGGTTTATCTATAAAATATTTACGATAGAGTCCAATGATATCATAATGTTCATTAAAGACGACACATTTTTCAAAATCAAGAATCCCATTTAAATGATATCTTCCATCGGATTTTTTTTGGACAATAATATTTCTTCCATCATAATCTCTATGACAGAGCCTGCCAACTCTTAGTTCTCTAATATGTTTATATTCCTCTCTAACTGAATTGATTGCATAATTCAATATCAATTGATCTTCTTCAGGTAAAAATCCTAAATTTGTTATTATCCTCTCGGTATCTTTAATGATAAAGTTTTGATACTGTTCTACTGGACTTTGTTTCTCCGAAAGCCAATCACCAAAATAATCAAATTGTTTTGAGGAATGCAACACCCCCATGTCCATACCAATCTCATAGAAGATATTCTGAGCATCATAATTTGTCTGAGAATTAAATAATGTTTCCAACATCTCACCCTGGATGTAATTGTATATGGACCACTCAGTACCTTCTGATGTCTCTCCCATCATTACAATTTTAAGTTTGCTATGCTTGATATGTTTTAAAGCGTTTTCTTCTCTTAGACGCTTATTGGGCTTGTAATAGAACTTAATGATTAGATTTTTATTCTCAGTCATAACCTGATAAACATAATTTCTATTAAGATCATGATTACCACATTCCCTGATCGATATCACTGATTCATGAAACCCATCCTCAATTATTTTCTCTATTAGATCTTCATATGAAAGTTTCATCTGATCACCTCTACTATCACTTAGTCCAATTATATTCCAATTTCCAAAAAAAGAAAACTCGCAATATCATCAATTGACAATACTGCGAGTTACTGGAGCAGAAGACGAGATTCGAACTCGCGACCCTCGCCTTGGCAAGGCGATGCTCTACCACTGAGCCACTTCTGCAAATGGTGGGAGTAATAGGGTTCGAACCTATGACCCTCTGCTTGTAAGGCAGATGCTCTCCCAGCTGAGCTATACTCCCGATTTGATTAATTAAAACTTGTCCAAAAATTGAAAAAATTGCGAGCTTTAAATCATAAATGAAATAAAAACTAACAATATCACTAGTAAATATTTCGCTTCACTAGATGAACATAGATCTTACGCATTAAAATCTATCGTGTTTGTGTTTTGAGAAGCAAAATACATCAGCATCTGTGTCGATCTTCATAATATGCAGAATTTAACACATATACTGTCGTATAATGGACAGTAGGCTAGTATAGTTTCGCTTCGCGAGAACCATACCTACGCCCAATGTTTCCGCTTCGCGGAAAATTGTAACTACGCGTTTTTTTGCTTTCGCCGCTAATAAGTTTCTTCGAAACTTAACTACGCGTTTTTTTGCTGTCGCAAAAAAAATGGTGCGCCCTGAGAGGCTCGAACTCCCAACCTTCTGATTCGTAGTCAGATACTCTATCCAACACCCCTCAAACCGTTGCAAACACTCACTTCTTGCTTAAATTTCCTCTATCAGTGTATCTGACTTGTTCAATTTCTTAACTTAATATTACTATATATATAAATAAAAATCAAGAGTATTTTCAAGGTGTGCAAAAGAATATTTATACATTTTACATATTCCACATATTGAACTGAGTTTCGATTATTACACCATCTGACTCAAAATCAGATACTACGGTAAGTGGATTAGCCACATAGCCATTAGAAGTCAGTCTAAAATTATTTCCATCCACCACTTCAAGAGTATACTGCGATGATAACAATCCATATGCTGTTATAATAGCTGTACTAGGAACAATAACCCCATTAACATATTTATTAACGCTGAAATCCATCGCCCCAAATATACTATAAACGATTCTGTCACTTGGCGTAATCTTATACTCGATTACCTCATTATTCACAACCTCAATTGATAACGTTGCTGAAGCGTTTTTATTTACGATTCCCACAGTAACCACAGATGAACCTACAGCATTTGACCACACAACGCCATTATTCATAGTGAGTACAGTATCATCCGATACACTCCACTCTAATTCAAATCCATCCACAACGATCTGATTATTCTTAGTGACTATTGGCTCAAGTGTAATGGTATTATTTAGCGTTAATTCTGCTGATGATTCAGCGAAAGATATACCCCATGATGCAATGCCTGTAGGAATCTCATTAATCTTATCATCATCAGGAAGCAATATATCGCTCTCACAATAGATATTGAGCAGTCCATTGCTCTCAGTTGTTGTTGTGATAATCTTCCAAGCCTGACCAAATTTGATGATTCTGTCATTGGTCTTAATTTTCTCACTCATGGTATCACGCTGGACAGTAACCATAATCTTACCATCAATGACTGACATGGTTGAAGCGTTCCCACTTACTGACTGATTTCCAGCGTCAATAATTCCATCCATGGTATACAATCCCTCATCAATGACAAAATTGATATTCTGATTGGCTTCAGTGGCAATAAAGCGAGTGTATTGTTTATGATAGGATATGTCCTCTTGAATCATAATCCACTGATTACCATCCACAGTGACAACATCCCCTTGTTTAACTTCCCCATCATAGGCATAGAGATATTTTGAATCCTTATAGCCCGATGAGTCTTTAATTTCCTTGAAGAATATGCGTGTGGCTAGTGTATTATTCACTACAGCATCAAACCTGCGAACGTCAAGAAAAAAGTGGTTCTTTCCAAAGTTGGTTGATTTGCTCTCAAAATTCAAGCCGCAATGATTTTTCTTTTAGTAGCTGAAAACCACACCGACCATACATAATTCTTTTTGTTACTTTTATTTTATTTACTTTTCCTTCTGCTAGTCCATTGTTGTAATCATATATGATCGCGTTTTTTACTGCCTCAATATCGCGTGATATACCATTAATGAAAGAATTGATTTCATTGATCTCTAGTGCTTTTGCTTTAGCAATCCATCCTTCCAATTTTTCGACTTTCTTATGCTTCATCAGATCACGAAATGATTCGATTAGTTCAACAACTTGTTTGAATATCGAATCTCGCAAATAAACTTTTTCCACTATATCTTCTGTCAAACCCTTTACTTTATCAACTTTATGAA
>JAWSUW010000048.1:0-21447 GCA_033549245.1 Bacillota bacterium
ATATTAGTATGACAACATGAGTAGAATGGAGCGTAAATATGAAATCAAGAAGTAATACAATGAGAAAATCGACATATTTTACAATAACTTTTTTGATTGGATTGGTACTCCTTGCACTGATCTACTTAAAATGGAACACTTACATGCCCACACAAGAAGCGATAGAAGCACTTGGCGGTGACAATGTACATTTTGAACGCAACATGATCTTGTTTGAACCTCCGGGCGATCCAGTTGGGAATTTGGTCCTTTATCAGGGAGGCTTTGTTGAAACTTCAAGCTATTCTGTTATTGCCCAGATTTTCGCTCAAAATGGTTATAGAGTTTTTTTGCCTGAAATGCCATTGAATCTTGCTATCCTCAATTCGGATGCCTATTCTGAAATCAGGGAGGAATATCCTAATGAAGGCGGGTGGTATATTATGGGGCATTCACTTGGTGGAACCAGTGCCATAATCCATCTGTCAAAATCAAACCCAGATCTTGATGCATTGGTTCTTCTCGGTTCATATGGCACAGAAAGTGCTGATATCTCTGATTTGGAGCTCAAGGTTCTTTCAATTGTTGCGGATCAAGATGAGATTCTGAGTTGGGATCAATTTGAATTAGGCAAGAAATTCCTTCCGAATGAGACTACTTTTGAAACAATTATAGGAGGTAATCATTCCGGATTTGGCTACTATGGATTTCAAAGAGGAGATGGGGAGGCCACTATTACAAGGATTGAGCAACATAATCAAGTCTATAATATTTTCAAAATCTGGATAAGTGCAAATTAATATACACTGAAAGGAACCAGATATGCTGATCAAGTCATTTGGATTTGCCCTAAAAGGCATAAAACTAGCCATCAAGGAAGAGCGCAATTTCAGAATCATGCTGATTACTTTTATTGTGGTTGTTTTTTTGGGGTTTTATTTCAGGCTGGAAAAAGTGGACTGGATGATGATATTGTTAACCAGTGGAATTGTACTAGTTGCAGAATTGTTCAATACGACCATTGAGAATATGATGGATATGATCTCCCCGGATTATCATGTCATGACTGAACGAATCAAAGATTTATCGGCGGGTTCTGTTTTGGTTACAGCAATATTCAGTGTGATTATAGGCTTAATTGTATTTATTCCATATTTAAAACAATAAATGGTTATATGCCTCACAAATTGGGTATCATCTATTAGGTACCTACGAATTGAAAGGAGAATGAACATGAAAGTACTAGTAAGAGATCAAAAACTAAAAGAAGTAAGAAACCAGGATATGATTGCGGGTGTTTTATATGGAAAAGGAATTGATCCAGTCAAAGTAATGGTCGAAAGAAAAGAATTCTTCCACAATTTCCAAGAACATGGACAGGTATCGGTATTCCCTTGTGAGTTCAATGGTGAAACACATAAGGTCTATATCAAAGATTTGCAAAGAGATGTAATGTTGCCTGAGAAGATATTGAATTTCGACTTGCTAAAAGTATCTGCAAAAGACAAAATCCATGCAAAATTACCGATTCATCTCCTCAACAAAGAATTGCTTGAAAGCAAAGGTTTCATCGTTCAACAGAATGTACAAGAAATCGATGCTCATTATTCTGTCGAAGAAACCCCTGAACCTATCGAATTTGATGTTGCGAATTTAGAGGTTGGTGCCATTATAAAATTAGAAGAGATTAGCATCCCTGATTTTATCGACGTTCACACGGATTTAAATTTGGTTGTGCTGTCTGTTGTACATCAAAAAGTGAAAGAAGAAGTTGAAGAGACTGAAGAAGTCAAAGAGCCTGTCTTGATCGGTTCCGAAGAGGAAGAAGAAGCATAATAAATCAAAATGAAAGTATCAAGTTAATCCTTGATGCTTTTTTTTGTTTCGAAATATATTATCATGGTATAATATTTATATTAGGGGGTGTGGGATATGAATGTGATTGAAATCAATCAATTGACCAAGTTTTATGGAAATATTAAAGGCATAGAGAATGTCAGTTTTAATGTGAAAGAAGGAGAAATATTTGGTTTCATTGGTCCGAACGGCGCAGGAAAATCGACAACGATTCGTACTTTACTCGGCCTTATTTTTCCAACATCTGGCTCAGCGAAATTGTTTGGAAAGGACTGTATTGAGTTTGGTAGTGAAATAAGAAGCGAGATTGGTTATTTACCTTCTGAAGTTTTTTACTATGAGAAAATGAAAGTAAAAGATCTTTTGAAATATTCTTCAAGTTTCTATAAGAAAGATTGTACAAAACGGATCAATGAGCTATCAGAAATTATGGAGCTCAATCTCAATAGACGTATAGAGGATCTGTCGTATGGCAACAAAAAGAAGGTTGGAATTGTACAGGGATTGTTACATGAACCCAAATTGATCATGCTCGACGAACCTACAAGTGGGCTTGATCCTTTAATGCAACAAAAATTCTTTGATATTATATCCGAAGAGAATAAAAAAGGTTCCACTGTCTTTTTCTCTTCTCACATATTGTCTGAAGTTCAGCATCTATGTAACAGGGTGGCCATCATAAAAGATGGACATGTGATTAAAGTGGAGGACATCAAAACTTTACGCGAGGACAATTACAAGAAAGTCACAGTAAAAGGTGAATCTCTCGATAGTAATCTTTACAGTTTCGAAGGCGTGTCACAGTTGACCACTTTTGATCATATGATAAACTTTTTCTACAAAGGTGACGTCAATTTTTTAATTGAGACAGTTGGCAGGCAGAAGGTTCAAGATATCTTGATTGAAGATCCATCGCTGGAAGAAATCTTCATGCATTACTATAAGTAGGTGGAATCATGAATATATATAAATTTGAAATCAAGGGGTATTTTAGAACATTGTGGATTTGGGTCCTCTCATTGTTTGCGCTTTTGTTCATGTATATGGCCTTTTATCCAATCATGTCTGAAGATGCGATGATGATGGATAAAATTTTGGAACATTACCCTGAAGAGTTGTTGAAGGCGTTTGGAATGGGGGAGAGCATTTCATTTGCGACTGTCCTTGGGTATTTCACATTCACATTTGTTTTTGTGCAGCTCTGTCTAGCTGTACAAAGCGCATACTATGGATTTAATTTTTTATCAGTTGAAGAACGAGAACTTACAGCAGATTTTCTTTATAGCAAACCAGTCACAAGACGGAGTATTTTCTTCCAGAAATATTTTGCTGCGGCTACTGCTCTATTAATTTCTAACATTGCGGTTTGGATTGGCAGTTTCCTAGCCATTGAAATATTCAGAGGAGACAACTCTTATGAGATTAACAATTTATTGATCTTACTTGTGTCCATTCCTATTTTTCAAATCTTCTTTTTTAGTGTTGGTTTAATAGTAACCACGCTTTCAAAGAAAATAAGCAGTGTAATCAGCTATGCGATGGCACTTTCTTTCGGTTTATATATTTTGAATGCTATTAGAAGTATTGTCGGCGGAGAATTGCTTGGTATGATCTCACCATATTATTACTTTGAACCAGGTTATATTTTGATGCATGGTAAGTTGAATTTGAAATTGACTATGATTGCTGTTACTATAATCTTAATCTCGAATATTATTGGCTATCGCTTGTATCTGAAAAGAAACATCCATTCATTATAAGGGGGACTGGAGATGAACATAATATTAAGAGAATTGAGATCAAATCTAAAATCTTTACTGATCTGGAGCGGAAGCCTCATCGCTGTTATTGTGATGATGCTCAGTGAGTTTTCAGCATATTACAATAATCCGGATATGGCTCAAATAATGGATTCAATGCCCAAAGCATTGATGGATGCCTTCAGTATGAGCAATGCTAATCTCACTACAGTAAGTGGTTATGTCAGCATCACCGTAGTATATGTAAATCTTATGCTGGGAATATTTGCTGTTTTACTTGGAAATTCCATCATAGCAAAAGAAGAACGTGATAAAACTGCAGGTTTTCTAATGACCATGCCAATTACTCGTTCAAAGATTTTGTTTGGCAAAATTATTGCTGCAATCATAAATTGTTTGATTGTCCTAGTTGTTGTGATTGGATCACTTTACCTTTTCACTCTAAAATACGATCCAGGTCAAGATTTCTATAGGTTTCTTTGGTTGATTACGGTGACGACTGGGATATTTGAAATCATGTTTTTGAGCTTAGGACTATTTCTTGCATCATCCGTAAAACGCTATAAGCTTTCAAGTGGAGTCGGGCTAGGGTTACTTTTTTTCCTTTATGTTGTATCTGTTTTGGTCGCACTCAGCGACAAAATAGATTTTCTAAAATATGTGACGCCTTTCAAATACTATGAAGCTTCAAAATTGCTTCAGAATAATAGCATTGAAGGAACCTATTTGATTTTGTCATTTATATGGGCAATATCTTTTACTGCATTAACCTTTATCATTTATAATAAACGTGATTTAAGAGCATAAAAATAGCTTGGGACTTCCCCAAGCTATTTTTATTTGTAAATTTATAAATAACATATGTCAATTAATTAGATCAATAAATAGTTTTACTAAATCTGGATCAAATTGAGTTCCAGAATGAGTTTTAAATTCCTTTATAACTTCCGCTTGTGATAGTTGTGGGAGATATCCTCGTGGATGTGTCATGGCATCATAGGCATCAGCAATACATATGATTCTTGAAAACAAAGGAATTTCTTCTCCAACCAAACCTTTGGGATATCCAGTTCCATCATATTTTTCATGATGGGCAAGCACGACATTTGCAAGTTCACTCATCTCATTGAGCGCACTTAGAATTCTATAACCGATCTCAGGATGTTTTTTCATCTCTATCCAGTCTGATGCCGAGTAGGGATACTGCTTGTTGAGTATATTTTGTGGAATGGCAATTTTCCCAATATCATGAAGCCATCCAGCAGATTTTAAATCGTCCAGGTCGTGCTGGTTGAAATTGAGAGCGATACCAATTTTTTCACAGATCATACTGACGTTTTGAGAATGACTTCTTTCACTATCATTTTGATCATGTAGGGTTTTTATGATTGTATCAAACATTCTACTTCTGAAACTAGGACTTTCAATTAACTTATTTCGATACATATGATTTTCGACGCGTTTAAATAATTCGGCAATGGGTTCATCTAGTGAGGATTTTGTGTCACAGCCAAATGAAAGAGAAAATGCAACACCATTGTAGATTTCATTTTCACACGAATTCTTAATTCTATGGACAATTTCCTCTGCGGTTCTAAGTTCCGTGTGAGGCAGTAAAATGACAAACTCATCTCCACCAAGTCTTGCGATAATCTCGTCTTTTCTACAATTTTCAACGATAATTTCAGCAATTCTCTCTAAAAGCTGATCTCCAACATTGTGACCAAAAGCATCATTAGTCAGTTTCAATCCATTGACATCCGCCATGATTAAGGCTATGGGGATGTTTCGTGAACGATCGAGGCGTCTAAGTTCCTCTTCAAAAAACCTACGATTATATAGACCTGTCAACTGATCGTGATAGCTGATGAACATAATTTCACGCTCGGCTTTTTTTCTGTCGGAGATGTCCGTATATATCCCATAACCACCAATGACCTGATCACCTTCAAGAATTGGAATGCCTTTTATCAAAACATCCACCGGCTGATTGTTTTTACCAAATCTTACACCTTCTAGAATGATTTTTTCACCTGAATACATACGATCGGTCAAATCCGAGGTCAATGTGAGAATATCAGGTGTTGAAATGACCTCGTCAATTTTTCTTCCTTTGATTTCTGATAAATAATAACCAAACAAATCTGTAAAGACATCATTGATTTCTATGATGTTTTGGCCTGAATCCAATCGGACTATGGCGTCTGATGAATTTTTAAAAAGTGCTTCAAAAATATTTTTCTGAGTAGATAATTTCTTGGTGGCATTTTTTTGTTCTGATATATCAGTATAAATGCCATAACCTCCAATGACTTCTGTACCTAGAATGATTGGAACCCCTTGTATCAAAAATGCTCTGGCAGTTCCGTCCTTTGAATATCTAAGGCCTTCTCGTACGACTTTTTCGCCACTTAACAGCCGATGGGTGATTTCGGTGTTCTCGCTGAGTTGTTCGCTACTCGAAATCAAAGGGTCTGGAAGTTTACCTTTGACTTCATCGAGACTGTATCCAAAAAATCTTTCATAGTTTTCATTGAACTCAATGATGCGCTGATCTTTATCAATTCTAATAATGGCATCAGATGAGTTGCTAAAGAGTGATTCAAATATCATTTTCTGTCGATTTAATGCGTCAACAGCTTGCTTTTCTTTAGTTACATCTTTATAAATGATGAACGCACCTTTGATTACGTCGTCATCAATTATGGGAATTCCAGTCATGACAACATCATGGAGGTTTCCGTCTGAATCTTTTCGTTTCCCCTCATCAAAAATCCTTTCACCATGCAACAATTTTAGTGAATTGAGCTTTATTTTTTCAGAATCATTGATGTCGTGAAACAGTTCATCGATATTCTTATGGATTACATGCTCATTTTTATATCTGAAAAGTTCTTCAAATTTACGATTGATTTCAAGAATGTTGAAATGAGCATCAACTTTTACGATTGCATCCATAGATGAATGAAATAACAGTTCAAAATTGTTGGAATTACTCATTAGCACACCTTTCATTACAAAATATTAATATAGTTGTATATATTAAAACATTTTTTTTATTCATTTACAATTGTTAAACGCAATTAAATGGGTATTAGTCTAAAAAAACTAGGGGTGTGGTCCTATGTCATAATAAGTTATACAATGTTAATTGACATATGTTCATTACCGGGTTATATTATAAATATATACTTGCTCGGAGGGAGAAAATTATGGATCACAACCAAAAAATCCTTGATATAGATAAAATATTGAAAGATAATGGCTATAAGCTTACTGGGTCAAGAAAATTGATGATTAAGATTTTTGTTGATTCTGAGAAGCATTTGAAACCCGATGATGTTTATCAACTTCTAAGGAAAGATAGAATCAGTTTACCGACTGTTTATAGAAATATAGAAATATTCAAGGAAACAGGTGTTATCAAAGAATTGCCGATACACAACGAGAGATATTATGAACTGGAAATATATAGTGGTAAAAAAATGCATATTCATTTTCAGTGTCGAAGTTGTGGAATTATCAAAGAATTTAGTGATCTGGAACTAAAGAAATTGATGATTGAAGAACGTGATTTTATTGAAGCAAATTACGGGGATCGAATTGACGATATCACCATTGTCATGAGTGGAACCTGTAAAGCATGTCAAAAGTGAAAAAGTTATCTCACGATTATATGTGAGATAACTTTTTTGTTTGACGTTGTGAAATTAGGATAAATGTAAGATAAATTTATTCGTTTTCCTCTGCTTCGAATTGACCACTGAAAAAGCTGTCATATAACAGTTTGGCCTTATCATATTCTTCGTCATGAACGAACAAATCTATACCAAAAATAGTATTGCCCAAATAAATAGTCATAAACTCACCAGTTTCCCTATGTTGCACAAATAATGGAATGTCATTGTCTTCAAATAATTCTTTAACCATTTCAACTTCTGTATTGTTCATCAAAGTAGCCAATTGCTTCATATGATAACCTCCATTCTATATTCAATATATATCCTATAAATAAAGATTTAATCATGATCGACCAATAACCTGAGGGGGGTAGAGTTATGAAAAGTATATTAATTGCATATGTGACTAAAACCGGTACTACACTTCACGCAGCCAGAATCATTGCCGAAGTATTTGAGTCGAATGGTTATACAGTTGAAATCAAGAAAATAGGTGATGAAATTCGATTGGGAGACTATTTTGGAATTATCATTGGTGCACCAATTAATGGTATGCAATGGCATCCCGACGCTGTGGGCTTTATTACAGAAAACCAAAAAATTCTTAAGGAGAAAGCAGTCGCATACTATTTTATGTCATACATTCTAAATGTGGGGAATTCATTCTGGAACAAGCGTATTCAAACCAGTCTCAATAAGGTGAAAAATATTGTCAAACCAGAAAACATTGGTATGTTCAATGGCAGCGTTGGAAGTGATTTTCCTGCAGTTGCAAGATGGCTTTTCGGTATAAAAAAGGATACTCCTATGAATCTAACAGATGACTTGGAAGTCAAAGATTGGGCAGAAGAGTGCTGTGAAATATTTGATAGATTATGAATTGACAAATCATTTAAAAGGGATTAATATATGACTATAGAGTCACATGACTTTATGGTCATATTATTTTTGGAGGTTAAAATGCCAAAAGACACTTTTTATAATCTACCGCTTGAGAAAAGAGAAAGAATTGTTGAGGCCGCTCTGAAGGAGTTTGAGGACAATTCTTTTGATCAGGCGAGCACAAATAAGATCATCGAACAATCAGAAATTTCAAAAGGCAGCTTCTATCAATATTTTGATGATAAAAAAGATTTGTACAAATATTTGATCCAATTGATGGTTGAAGCTAAACTGAAGTACATCACTCCAGCTATGCAAAATCCATTCAATCATGATTTTTTTGAGGTCATACACGATATGAATGAAGCCGGTTTAAAATTCGCAGTAGATCAACCAAGATTTTTAAAGATTGGTTCTCGTTTGATGCAGGATAAGAATCATGTTTTATATAGAGAAATAATCGCAGAAAACCAAGATCGCGCTTTTGAAGCTTATCGTGCTCTTGTCAAAAATGCGATGGACAGGGGAGAACTTAGACAGGACCTTGATGTGGACTTCACTGCGCGAACCATTTTCATCATGAGTTCTGAGATTGTAACTTTTGCTACAAATGGTTCATTTGAAACTTTAACTGAAGACATAACTGAAATTTTGGATAAACTGATGAATTTGTTGGCATATGGCATAAAAAAAACGGAGGGAAAAAATGATTAAAGTCAATGGGCTGTACCATTCGTACAGCAAAGATGAGAATTTTGCGGTGAAGAACGTGAATTTTGAAATCTCAAAAGGTGAGGTCTTTGGATTTCTTGGTCCTTCTGGCGCTGGAAAATCAACGACTCAAGGAGTTCTTACCGGACTTTTACCAATTCAAAAAGGTGAAGTGGAAGTGGTTGGATACGATATTAGGCATCCTAAAAGAGAGATGTTCAATAAAATCGGCGTGTCTTTTGAACAATCCAATGTTTATGGTAAATTGACTGCACTTGAAAATCTCGAGTTTTATAGAAAACTATTTGATGTTGAGACAATGAACTCAATGGATCTCTTAAAATGGGTTGGTCTTGATCATGTGGCCAATAAAAAAGCAGGTGAGTTTTCCAAAGGAATGAAACATAGACTGACCTTTATAAGAAGTATGCTCAATAATCCTGAGTTATGGTTTTTAGATGAGCCGACAACAGGTCTGGATCCGGCTATCGCAAGCCAAATCAAAGACATAGTGAAAGAGAAGAACAAACAAGGCACAACCGTTTTTCTGACGACCCATAATATGTATGTAGCGGATGAGTTATGCCATAGAGTTGCATTCATAATCGATGGAGAAATAAAACTTATTGATTCACCAAGAAATTTGAAGCTTCAGCATGGTGAAAAATTTGTAGTAGTAGAACATCTTGAGAATGATGTTTTAAAGAAGGAACAATTGTCTCTCATCATAGATCAAGATAAAGCGCGATTAAATGAAATAATCAGTACAGGAAAGATTGAAATGATGCATACTAAGGAAGCTACTTTGGAAGAAATCTTCATAAAAGTGACCGGTAGGGGGTTGGAATAAATGCGCAAACTATGGATGACCTTTCTGAAAGATGCCAAGTTGTCATTTAATGGTTTCTACTTTTATATGGAAATTGGAATGGCGTTGATCTTCATTGCTGTGCTGCTCTTTGTTGTCCCTGAGAATTTTGAGAGTTCACAGACGTTTTATGTCACAACTGAACTTGAAAGCAGTGATGCTGAAACCGTTGGGCGGCTTTTGGGAAATTCAGACGATGTCACTATGCTCAGTAGCCGTACAGAGATTGAAAATGCAATGAAGAAAGACCGTTCATCAGTAGGAGCGGTTATAAAGAAAAATGAAGACAAATTTGTTTACGAAATGGTTCTTCAAGGTTATGAAAATGAAAGCATGAAAAATCTTATAAAGGCGGGTATTGAAGGCGAAATTTTATCGCAGATTCCCGGTTTTTCATCTGATATTTCAGTACGACCATTGGAACAAGATTCAGAAAAACTATCTGATCGAATCAATATCCTTCCAATATATCTGACTATGAATGTTGGATTGATGGGACTTTTTATAATAGCGGCTTATATTTTTCTTGATAAGGAAGAGGGCGTCATTAGAGCATATGCAGTAGCACCTGTGGAAGTTTGGCAGTATCTTGCCAGCAAAATGATGATTATGCTCATGATGGGACTCATCACATCTTTTATCACTGTACTTGCAATTGCCGGTTTCGACGTAAACTATCTATACTTGTTTGGATTGATAGTTGCTTTTAACACCTTTGGATCTGCTCTTGGTCTTTTAGTATCAATTTTTTTCAATACAATGGTAAAAGCGATGGGCGTTCTGTACGTTTTCATTATGATTATGATGATTCCAGCCATATCCTATTTGATGCCTTCATTCAATCCGTTTTGGATCAAGTGGTTTCCTTCATATCCAATGATGTTTTCGCTCAGAGAACTATTGCTTAAAAATGGAGATCAAAGCTACATCTTAATGCAGATTGGAATATATTTGGTACTTGGTCTGATTCTATTTATTGCCGCCAATCATCGATTCAAGAAAACTCTAACGGTTTAGGAGGCGGATATGAGAAGAATATTAAATTTTGTAATAAGAGATATAAAGAGTGGTACAAGAGACTGGTTGGTGATTTATCTGGCAGCCGCACCCATTATGTTTGCACTGGTTTTAAAAACGCTCATTCCAAGTGTAGGAGATTCTACACTCAATGTAGCTGTATATGAGGATACTCCTCCGGCGATTGTCTCTTATCTTGAAACATATGCTAAAGTAATTGAAGTCAATGACATGGAAGAACGCATTCAAAGAATGGATGATGTTTTTGGAGTTGTAGTCAATGATGATAAAGTTGAAATCGTGACTCAAGGCAATGAGATGGAAGGTACTGTTGATCTTCTTAAAACAATTGTTGGACGTTATCAAAATGAATCTATTGAACTCCCAATCGAAGTAGAGTTTAGTGATATCGGTTGGGTCATGTCGCCGATGAAACTTGAAGGAGCAAATCTCTTGATCATCTTCAATACGATTTTGGGAGGTATGCTGATCCTGTTGAATCTTGTCGAGGAGAAAATGAGCAATACAATCAGTGCCATCAATGTGACCCCTACAAAAAGAAAAGAGTTTATAATAGGTAAAGGCCTGCTTGGATTCATACTCACTTTATATGGTGGTGCTGCTGTTATTACAGTATTAGGTTTTGAAGGAATCAACTATGCAATGTTGTTTGTCAGTGTTTTTGCAATCTCTTTTATTGGTGCAATCATCGGGTTTAGCATCGGTGTTGTCAGTGATGAACCCATATCTGCTATCGCCAGTATGAAAACTGTGTTCATACCAGTTCTGGCATCGATTTTTGGAGCTATATACTTGCCTACAAAATGGATATTCATTTTGTACTGGTCTCCATTTTATTGGGCTTATGATGTCATAAAGGATATTTTGCTGGTTCAGGCAACTTGGGGACAGGTCTTCATGAATAGCGGAATCATACTTATAATCACCGCACTTGTATTTGCCGGTTTAAGAAAAAGAATAGTTAATGGATTAAGTTGATAGGAGGATCTTATGAATGGAATGGCTTTTTTAGGAATACTTATGGTAGCTTATGCGGCGCTAGTGGTATGGATTGCTGTGAAACAACCCCCAAAAATTTGGGGAATGGCTAAGATCAAGTTGTTTATCAAAGTTCTCGGAGAAAAGGGAACTGTAATCTTTTTTTACATCTTCGCATTGATATTTGCAGTAGTTGGTGTATGGTTGATCGTGAAATAATATGATATCAAAATGAATTGAAATTCAGGGTGAATTATACTAAAATGAGTCTATACACGTCGGGGTATAGCTCAGTTTGGTAGAGTGCATGACTGGGGGTCATGAGGCCGCAGGTTCAAGTCCTGTTGCTCCGACCACTTAAAACCAAAGGCGAAAAACCAAGAGCGCAAGATTTATTCAAGTCTAACTGAGGCGCTAATAAGTTTCAAACCGTACTATGTTGAACATAGACATATGTGGCTAGTATAGTTTCGCTTCGCGAGAACCATACCTACTCCCAATGTTTCGTTTCACAAAAAATTGTAACTACGCGAAAGCCAAGAGTGCAAGAGCACTCTTGGCTTTATTTTGATTACAAACGGATTAAAAGTCTATGAAATATGAGATTTTATTGAAATAATAATATAGAATGATAACTATCTTAAACAAGGGGGAAAGCTTAATGAAAAAATGGAAATTTGCAATTTTAGTAATGACATTCGTATTGATCTTCATATCCAATTCTACAGTTTATGCGGAGTCATTAAGCGAAGAAAGACTCGATGAAATCAACAAGGATTTCAGGGGCTTATGGGTTGCGACAGTTCTCAATCTGGATTATCCTTCAAAACAAGGAGTTTCAGATACACTTATGAAAAGTGAAGCCATTGAAATTTTGAATCAGGTTGAAGCTTTGGGGCTCAATGCTGTTGTATTACAAGTCAGACCTACAGCAGACTCATTTTATCCTTCTGATATATTTCCATGGTCCAAATATTTGACAGGAAAACAGGGAGTTCAACCACTGAATGCCTTTGATCCACTTGAATTTTGGATAGAAGAAGCACACAAAAGAGATATTGCGGTCCACGCCTGGATCAATCCTTACAGAATCACAAGAAAAACAGCAACAGAAGCAGCCCATGACATAAACTCATTGGCACTAGATCATCCTGCCAGATTGCATCCGGAATGGGTCGTCAAGCATGATGATGGCAATCTATACTTCAATCCTGGAATTCCTGAAGTCATGAATTTGATTATTGATGGGGTTACTGAAATAGTAACAAACTATGATATTGATGGAATTCATTTCGATGATTACTTTTATCCTGATTCAAATTTTAATGATACTGCAACTTATTCGAAATATGGTGTTAATTTTCCTAGTGTGGCGGATTGGCGTAGAAACAATGTAAATGAATTGGTATCAAAGACATATAAGGCAATCAAATCCATTGATGAGAACGTTCAGTTTGGAATAAGTCCATTTGGAATATGGGCAAATTCAAAAAACAATAAGCTTGGTAGTGATACTGCTGGACTTGAATCATATACAAGCCATTATGCAGATACTCGAAAATGGGTAAAAGATGGCATGATCGATTATATTGCACCTCAAATCTATTGGAATATTGGTTATTCAATAGCTGATTACAGTAAGCTGCTCAAATGGTGGGATGACGTTGCAGAAGGCACTGATGTCAACCTATATATTGGCCATGCGGCTTACCGCGCGGGAAATTCAGATCCAAAAAGCGCTTGGTATGGAGTAGACGAGATCTCTAGACAACTCAGCCTGAATCAATCGGCTAAAAATGTTGATGGTAGTATCTTCTTCAGATATGCACACATCAAATCCTATTCCAGTTTACGCATGCTATTAAGCACCTATTATAATGGAGCAAGTACGGCTTTTTCTGAAAATCAACTGATGGTTGGAAGACCATATAATGATGTGACGACTACATCAGCTTTCTATTTCATAGGAGGATCTTCTGATAAAAGCTATCCATTATATCTCAACGGAAAAGAAGTTTTTGTGAGAACAGCAAAAGGATTCTTTGGTAGTTATCAACCCCTTCGATTGGGAGCCAATACGTTCAAGTTTGAACAAAATGGCAAATCTGTGACTAGAACTGTGACTAGAATCGGGTATTCATCATCGAAACCTCTTGCCAGTATTCAAATAGTCGAGGGTACTGCATGGCCACAATCTCTAGTGAGAGTCAGTCCAGGAGAAATCATAACACTATCTTGCAGAGCACCTGTTGGTGCTGATGTGACGGTAAGTATTGCAGGACAGAAAATTTCACTTAAGCCTGGAACAGAGAGAACTGCCACCAATGGTATGTATTCGACTACATTTAAAGCAGATTTTAAAGTTCCTGAATATAGTGGTTATGCAAGGGAAATTCCAGTAGGAAAACCTGTATATACCCTCAGCTACAAAGGCACTGTTATCAGCAAAACCGCTGAAGGCGTTATAAGTGCAATCATGAAGCACTCTCCTGTCGTGGCTACGGTAATCAATGACCATGTGGACTCATATAAATCCGCATCAAGCTCAAATGGTTCTCATTTCATTTTGCACAAAGGCATGAGAGATTATGTGACTGGCCAGAGAGGGGACTTCGTCAGATTATCCTCGGACATCTGGGTAAAAAAGGAAAATGTGAACATAACGACATGGGAGACAATCAAAGACAAAAGGGGAACATTGTCTTATGAACAAGAAGATAACGTTGATCTGTTCAAATTTTTTACAGACCATAAACCAGTATCAGGAGCATCTTTTGATGGAAAAAGTATCAAGGTTATAATAAGTAACACTATAATTTCTGACAATATTGATTTAACAGGTCAAAGTGTGGTGAAGAATGTTACTTTTGCTTCTGAGAATGGTCATAGTTTCATTGAATTTGAATTGAATACACCTTCTGAACTTGGCGGTTATGAGCTCATAGATTATGATGGTGTTTTAGCACTTGCGATTAAGAAAAAGTTTGTGGTCACAAACAGTGACCTTCCACTATATGGTAGTAGAATAATGATCGACCCTGGACATGGTGGAAAAGATAATGGCGGCATCGGACTGATGGGGACATTGTATCCGGAGAAAAGTGTAGTGCTCAGTATTGCACAAACTTTGAGAGATCAGCTTCAGAGCTTAGGTGCAACAGTTATACTCACTAGGAATTACGATGCTTACCTTTCACTTGGAAATCGTTTAAATGCATCAAGAACCAGTGATATTGATCTCTTCATTTCCTTACATGGAGATAGTGTCGGTGATGATTCTGATTTAAGTAAAATATCTGGATTTTCGATTTTTTATAAGGATCCATTGGCTCTTGAAATCTCAAATCTAATGCAATCAAAAGTTGTGAACGAGCTTTCAAGGAAAGACAGAAAAGTGAAAACTGCGAATTTTTATGTAATCAGGGGAACCTGGGCGCCATCAATATTGATTGAAACAGGATTTTTACCTAATCCCGGTGATTATGAATGGATGACAGACACAAACGAACAAAAATTATTTGCCAAAGTAGTATCCAACTCAATCGTCGAATATTTTAAGGATTGATCAAAAAGCATACCAACACCAATTGAGGTGATGGTGTGTTTTTTTTGTTGTGTTTGCTCACATTTGCATAGCTTTAAAGATTAAATGAAGTGATTTGGGGTAAAAATTTCACACGATGGTAATCTTTGCGTAAAACACTGTGCTATCGGTTGCATTAAAAAAGTTAATTTTTTGTATCTATTTGTGAACTTATTGTTGCCAGTATTACAATTCCGTTGTATAATAAGCAGGAAAGAGGTTATTTTTTTTGATATTGTGTGCAAGCGTGTGCGCAAAAGTTTCACATAGTTAAAAAAAATTGCACAACCTCAATTGTAAGTTTGCAGTAGAAACAAATTTAGCAGACGAAGTTATTAAATGGGAGATGTAGGAGGATTTAAGATGAAAAAGTTTATGAGTTTATTACTAGTGATGCTACTCATGTTTTCACTCGTAGCATGTGGCAGTAAGACTGAAACACCGGTGGTTGAAGAGCCAGCTGATACTGAAGAAGTAACAGAAGAGCCGGTTGTGGAAGAATCCATTGAAGCAACTATTTCTGTTCAAGTTGAGTCAAGTTGGTTGGAGTACTATATGGCAGCTGCTGATAGAGTAAAAGCTGTGCATCCAAATGCAACAATCAATTTTATTGAAACAGGATCATTTGATCACTTGGACGTACTTGATTCTACAGATGTTACCAACGAAGACGTAGCAGATGTATTTGCACTTCCAGCAGACAGAATTTATGGTCTTGCACAAAATGAAGCACTAGCTACAATTGATGCAACTACAATGGCAGCTAACGTTGGCGGTTTTGCTGATTATGATGCTGGTTTAGGTGGCAACTTTAACGTGGATGGCGATTATTTGGCATTCCCTATGAACATCGAAACATTGATCAACTTCGCAAACACAGCTAATGCTGAAGCTGCAGGTATTGATTTAACACAAACTATGGAATTCACTGAAATGAATTATGAAACAATGCTCGTTCCTGTATTCAATGCATGGTTCGGAGTTGCGCTTACAAATGCAGCAGAAATCGAAATGCTTGGTATGAACGAAGATGGTACATTATTCTCTGATTTAACAGAAGATTTTGCAAACCTTGCACCTGAAAAGCAAGCAATATTCACAGCTCTATTTGATTACTGGAAAGCTCACAATGATGCCAACACATCACTTTGGGACAGCAGTGCGGCATGGGGTTACATGGATACAGCATTCACATCAGGTGGCAACAATGTCATCAGACTTGAAGGACCATGGTCAACAGGCAGTTTGTCAAATCTTGCTGCTGAAGGTGCTGATTTAGCAATCTTACCAATCAATCAAGTAACAATCAACGGTACACCACTCACTCACTGGAAAGGTGGTTGGGGACTTGGTATCAATGCACGTGTTGAAGGCATCGAAGATCAAATGTTGTTGGCACAAACTATGATTGAAGAAATTGTCAATCCAGAGTTTGCTGTTGATTTCTTCAAAGCAACAGGAAAAATTCTTGAGAACGTAGATCCATCTGTTTACTTGGATTCAGATATGTCTGATACTGACAAAGTTGTCGTTGAAGCCGTAATCGAGTCTTATCAAGATGCTCCTGCAAGACCTCTTTTCACAGAGTGGGGTTCAGTATGGACTACATGGGAAAACAGTTTGCTTTCTTGGTCAGCTGTTAAACCTGCAACTGTAGAAGAAGCTTACGCAGAAGTTCAAGCTTCATTTAAAGCAATGATGCTAAACTTCTAAGAACTTGAAAAAAGAGAAGAGGGGTTAGCCTTCTTCTCTTTATTTTGTTTGAAAGGAATGACCATGAACACATATTCAAAAATGCCTAGGAAACATTTGTATATTATTCTATTTACGGTTGCCTCTGTCATACTTTTCGCATCCATTGAAGTAATGATCAAAGTCAAAGATTTGACTTTATATGAAACTTGGGCAAAAAGCACCATGGGGATTACGGAATCAAGCTTTAATATTTATGTCACAACACAACTCAGTTCATATTTCACCAAAATTATCATTCCTATGATTTTTGGAGTCTATACTTATTTTGCTTACATCAAGATCAGAGTGAACTCATTATTTGTATTTATGTGGTCAGTTCTAATTATTGGAAGTTTTGGTTATAATATTTCAGATTTGAATTATGGATCAATATTTTTTTATGGTTATATTATTGGTTATTTCGTTTTACTAATGACAGTTTTATCTTTGCTTCAAATCATTCAGGACAGCAAATCAAAGTAAAGGTGGGAATATCTTGGAAAATAAAAGCATATTTTTGTATGACGACATCGGCAACTCATACAAGAGGAAAAACAGGTATTTGCTGGAACTCAACACTCTCAATGCGCAAATGCAGGAAGCCGATCCTAACGGGAAAAAAATTATACGAAATCAAATCAAAAAATTAAAGGGCAATAAGAAGAACCAT
Organism: Bacillota bacterium; assembly: GCA_033549245.1. Classification (GTDB taxonomy): domain Bacteria; phylum Bacillota; class Clostridia; order Peptostreptococcales; family Acidaminobacteraceae; genus Fusibacter_D. Next base: position 17,741 of record JAWSUW010000048.1, read on the forward strand.
CCACATATTATTGCACTAGGTATTTTTAAAAAGGAAGAAAAGAATTTTCTTTCAGCTTTGAATGCAAAAACAAAGGTGTATAGATCCGAAATGGACTCTAGTGATTCCAGGAAGCTCAGAGCATTAAAAACAGATCTCTTCAAAGCAAAAGAAAAAGTTGATTTTTATAAAAAATATGTAGAATTGTCTTACGATGCTGAACTTCAATATGAACAAAGCTTAATTGAGTTAACCTATTTACCTGAAATTATCGATTTGCTTATTGTAACTCGACAGGAACTAATTGCAGCATATGAATCACGAAAGACAATTGATCGAAACAAAGAACAACTTGCTAAAAAGAAATATTCAGAACTGAAACAAATTGAACAAAATAGATTCAAAGAAGGCAAAGTCAAATTAAAAGAAAAGAAAAAAAGTGGTCTGATTTCTGAGAAGGCTCTAAGAAACGGTATCATAGAATTAAAGGCCAAACGCAAAGAAACCAATACGCTCAACTCATATAGCATAGAATCAAAATCGGTTAATGAACTTATTAAGAACAAAAAGTACATTTTATCAAAAGGCATCAAATTAAAACTAAAAATTCTTAAATCAAATCTTTCAGATGTCAGAAGAAAAACACCCATTGAAACCGAGAAGACTATACCATTTTACTCTTTTTTGACAATACCATTACCTGGGCTTGGACAATTGCTCAATAAGCAATACTTCAAAGCTTTAATCTTCTCGCTTGTGACACTTTTCATTTATTTTATTGCCATACCATATGCACTTGGTTATGGCAACTATCAAGGAGATGGAATTTCAGGATTGCTGTCATTAGCAGAAGATGGTAAGAAAATTGATAAATCCTTGATTTTTATGATAGAGGGTATTGTTGCAATTTTCCTTGTATTGATCACCATTGCACTCTATGCGCTTTCATTTAATGATGTTCGCAAAACCGAGAAAAATATTATCATAGGAGTAAGGCCCAGAAACTGGTTTGAGACCGTAAGTAAAATTGAACAAGAGGGATTTCCATATATGGTATCCGCTCCAGCTCTTTTACTCACAATATTCATTGTACTTGTTCCAATCACCACTGCGATACTATTATCCTTTACAGGAATGGATCCTCAAAATCAATCGAAATTCGGATGGGTGGGCATTGAGAATTATAAACTCATAGCATTAGGTCAAGGGCTTGCAGGTTCGGTGTTCTGGTCTATTTTGTCATGGACACTTATATGGACAGTAGTCGCCACGTCGCTCGCTATAGCCACAGGATTTTTTCTTGCGATTCTTGCCAACAACGATCGAATCAAGGGAAAAACATTTTTTAGAGTTGTATATCTGTTGCCATGGGCGGTACCAGCTTTTATCACTATCATGTTTTTTAGTATCATGTTCTCACCAAATGGCGCACTTACCACGGTTATATATGACTTATTCAATATACAGGTTCAAGTTAAAAATGATGCCACTTTATCGAGAATCACTTTGATTTTCCTTCAGACTTGGCTCGGAAGTTCCTATGTGTTCCTGCTTTCAACAGGGGTGCTGCAAGCCATTCCAGGTGATTTATATGAAGCCGCTCAAATCGATGGTGCTACTGCCTGGCAAAAGCTTAAGAGAATCACTCTACCGATTGTATTATTCCAAACAGCACCGCTGCTAGTTGGTCAATATACATTCAATTTCAATAACTTTTCAATCATTTACCTTTTCAATGGCGGTGGACCTTTCAATCCGTCCAAATATGGAAACCTTGCAGGCAGTACGGATCTTTTGATCTCATATATCTATAAACTGACAATGGAAAATCAATATCAATCCATTGGTGCTGCAATAACTATTGTTATTTCCATGGGCCTTATGCTCTTTGCATTTATCGGGTTCAAAAATTCCAAAGCGTTTAAGGAGGAGAGACTATAATGAAATGGTTTAAGAAAAAAAACAAACTGTATCTCTCGGATAAACAACCTTTAAGCACGCTTGGTATGATTGGATTGGCACTATCCTATGTAGTGCTTATCACTTGGGTCATTGCCATTTTGTGGCCATTGTTTCAAATGGTTGTTTCCGCATTCAATGGAAAACAAGAACAATATTTGATGCTCAATGACAATTTTGAGTTTTCATTTGAACATTTTAAATATCTTTTCAGTGAAACGTTGTATCTGACTTGGGTTAAAAATACAATTTTTATTGCTGCATCCACTGCAATATTGACTCTAACTATCGTGTCTTTTACTGGATTTGCTTATTCAAGGTACCGCTTCAAAGGAAGAAAAGCTTCATTGATGGCTATCATGTTGATCCAAACTATTCCAACTTTTGCAGGGATTACAGCATATTTTACTATGCATTCCATCATCGGTTCACTTGCACCTTGGTTTTCGAAGCAAATGATGCTCATTTTAATATACTCTGGTGGAGGCATCGCAGGAAATACATTTATCTTAAAGGGCTACATCGACTCGATTTCAACTGAGCTCGACGATGCGGCAAGAATTGATGGGTGTTCCAGTATGCAGGTCTATAGATTGATTATTATGCCAATAGCTAAACCAATGCTTGCAATCATTGCACTTTGGTCTTTCATAGGTCCTTTTATGGATTATTTGCTACCAAGAGTTCTTTTGACCAACCCGAAATCTTTTACACTCGCCGCTGGACTGTTTACACTGATCAGCGACTTTAGAACACTCAATCAACCTGCATTTGCGGCAGGGGGGTTACTGACAGCAGTACCGATTGTAATTCTATTCATTGTGCTGCAAAAACAATTGGTTTCCGGCCTTGCTCAAGGCTCAGTTAAGGGATAATACGTTGATCAAAAGACAGGAGGATTTGAGATGAAAGTCACACTGAAAGATATTGGAAAAAAATATGAGGGGCGAGAGGAATTTACCCTTAAAAATATTGATTTGGAAATTGAAGATAAGGATTTTTGTGTTATACTAGGACCATCGGGTTGTGGTAAGACGACCCTGCTCAGAATGATTGCAGGTCTGAATTCCATTACTGAAGGGGATCTTTTATTCAACGACAAACGAATGAATAAAGTACCATCAAAAGACAGAGATATTGCAATGGTTTTTCAATCCTACGCACTTTATCCTCATATGACAGTATATGATAATATGGCTTTTTCATTATCCATGAGAAAAGAACGTAAGAAAATAATCAATGACAGAGTTATGGAAGCCGCAGAACTCTTACAAATCAAAGAATATCTTTATTCAAAACCATCTGATATATCTGGTGGTCAAAGGCAAAGAGTTGCTCTAGGCCGAGCGATGGTCAGAAATCCAGCAGTATTTCTGATGGATGAACCATTATCCAACCTGGATGCCAAACTCAGAGAGCATATGCGTGTTGAGTTGGTCCGTCTACACAAAGCATTAGGAACAACATCAATCTACGTAACTCATGACCAGACCGAAGCCATGACAATGGCTACTAAAATAGTCCTAATGAATGATGGTAAAATTCAACAAGCAGGTGTTCCCGACGAGTTTTATAACAAACCCGCCAACATCTTTGTTGCGAAATTCATAGGATCACCAACAATGAATATTGTTGAAGGTAAAATCATCAAAGGAAAATTCGTATCAAATGACGAGTTGATCATTATTACGCCTTCATTGCACGATACCGAACGATTGCTTGCATTTGAAGGCAAATCCGTATCAGTTGGAATTAGACCGGAGCGATTC